>JASFOS010000167.1:0-4659 GCA_050116415.1 Thioalkalispiraceae bacterium | reverse complement strand
GCCAGCAAAAAAAAAGCGACTGCCAGGAAAAAATCTGTCGGCAAAAAACGTTCATCAGCTGCCGCCAATAAAGGGGTTGCCACGCGCAGACGCAACGATCTTGCCAAAAAACTCAGGGAAGACCTAAAGGCCAGCCGCGAAGCATTACGCTCGGCCAGGGCGGCTGCACGTGAAGAGCTTAAACTTGCCAACGCAGCGGCCAAGGCCGAAATCAAGGTCCTCAAGGATCAACTCGCCGCGGCCAGGAAGCGTGAGCAGGCACTGGTCAAAATCAGTGAGCAAAAGGCCAAGATGATGTGGAAGGCCGGCGAACAATGGGAACGCCAGCAAATGACAAAATTAAAAAATGCAATGAAAAAGTCACCGCGTAAATAGCACAAGCATTCTTAACGCAGCAGGGAACCCAGCTTCCCTGCTACATCCGCTTGTCAGCCTGGTTAAATTTTCTTCCGGTGAGTGAATACCTGGATGTCAGGAATGATGTCACTGAAGGGAAAGTTTTCTAGTGATTCGTAATTTTTCTCGGTAACCGCAATAATATCACGCACCTTCGGAGGCTCGCCGGAACCAGGCTGCAACAGTCGTTGCATGCCCTGTAATCCCCCGCAACGTATCTTCATGGTTTGTGCATGGGTCAACTCCATACCCTCATCCGTGATGCCAATGACAAATCGTGAATTCTGTTTCAACAGCTCGACGAGTGCCTGGCACGACGGGAGCAGCTCGTCTTTCCTCCGGCATAACATTTTTCCGGCACATCGATCGGACAGGCGGGCATGTTCACATTGACACCACTGGCCGATAATTGGTTTGGAAAACGGGCAAAGCGCCGGTTCTTTCTTCGTCATCGCTCAAGCTGCACTATCATGCCGGTTCAATAAGGATCTGGCTAATTTCACTGGGGGCCAGTACCCGTAATGGTGGTCCCCAGTAACCGGTACCACGACTGACAAAAATCTGCCTGTCCGGGGCATGCTGGTGTAAGCCAGCCAGGTAAGGCTGCGCCGTCATCACCAGTAAACCAAATGGAAAAATCTGCCCGCCATGGGTATGACCACTGAGCATCAGGTCACAGCGAAAATCATCCATCTCGTCGATCATACGCGGCTGGTGGGCCAGCACGATACAGGTCTTGTCCTGATCGAGATCCTGGTAGGCTTTAGCCGGTTCAGGCGGGTAAAGGCCGGTGCGTGCACCGATAACGTCATTCAAACCCACCAGGTTGAATTGTTCCTCGCCCTCACCTATCACGACATGCTCATTCAATAACGGGGTGATCCCGAGTTGTTTAACATAAGCGATGGTTTCACCCGGGCCATGGAAGTATTCATGATTACCCAGAATAAAATAAGTGGGTGCGGTTAAGTCTTTTAACGGGTAAAGGTCATATTCAATCCGGTTTAATGGTAAGTCAATCAGGTCCCCGGTAATCACCACCAGGTCCGGTTGCAGGCGGTTGATTTGTTCAACCAGTTGTTCGACAAAGTCACGCTTGATAGTGCGCCCCACGTGGATGTCCGTCAGCTGCACCAGGTTGAAGCGTTGCCGTGGAAAATCCCTGAGTTTGACGCGCACCCGGTTGATAGCTGGAAACCGCACTCCCTGGCTGAAACCACGCAACAGGTAAGCCACCGCGGCAACCAGCATGGTCACGTCGAAAATAATCTTTAATGTTCTGCGCCGAGAAGGTTCAAACGGCACGCGCCTGGAAACTGTGATCGACAGGTCATACACCAGGGCGACCACGAACAGCATAAAAGTCACACCGACAAAACTGCTGGAAATCATGTACAAGGCCGGCGAATCCGGGATCACACCAGTGACGATATCCAGGATAAAGAAAATATCACCGAGCATTAAGAAAAGAGGAATGATGACCAGGTAGCGGGCCCGGCGATGGGAAATCTTGCGCAAGAATCGCCGCCAGGTATAGAGATTCATTAGGCCCATGACCAGCAAAAAGACGGAGGCAAAAATCAGGAAGCGCATCGACACAGTATACTGATCAGCACATGCATTTACCAAGCTGGCAACTATACTTAGATATCAGGATTAGCTAAAAACCACGATGCTTGTACGTAATAAGGAGTTTGTGATGATTGATATCAATGCCATACTGGGAGACGAAGCCAAGGACCTGCTTGAACACCGCTGTCAAACTATCCCGCATAGCGAGTTGCATCCACCGGGCCCGGATTATATTGAACGCGTCGTGGCACATAAAAATCGCAAACCCGCCGTGTTACGCAACTTCGCCAGCATGTATCAACATGGTCGGCTAGCGGGTAGCGGCTATCTTTCCATCTTACCAGTAGATCAAGGGGTGGAACATACCGGTGGTGCCTCGTTTGCCCCCAACCGCGCCTATTTTGATCCGGCAAACCTGTTTGAACTCGCTATTGAAGGCGGCTGTAACGCGATTGCCTCAACGCTCGGCGTACTGCAATCGGTGGCACGTGATTATGCTCACCGCATCCCCATGATTCTGAAAATCAATCATAATGAACTGCTGACCTACCCCAATCATTATGACCAGACCCTGTTTGCCAGTGTTGACCAAGCCTTTGACATGGGCGCGGTTGCGGTCGGCGCCACGGTCTACTATGGCTCAACCGAGTCACGCCGCCAGATACAGGAAGTCAGCGAAGCGTTTGAATACGCACATTCACTGGGCATGTTCACGGTATTGTGGGCTTACCTGCGTAATGCCGCGTTCAAGAAAGACGGTAATGATTATCACACTGCCGCGGACTTGACTGGCCAGGCCAACCACCTGGCAGCGACCATTGATGCGGACATCATCAAGCAGAAACAGGCTACGCTCAATGGCGGTTTTACCGAGATTGGTTTTGGCAAAACACACCCTGGCATGTATGACAGCCTGTGCTCGGATCATCCCATTGACCTGGTCCGTTACCAGGTGGCCAACTGTTACCTGGGACGGGTTGGCATGATTAATTCCGGTGGTGCCTCGGGCAAGAATGACCTGCAACAGGCCGTGCGAACCGCGCTGATCAATAAACGAGCCGGCGGCATGGGACTGATCTCCGGGCGTAAGGCCTTCCAGAAACCCATGGCGGAAGGCGTCGAATTACTCAATGCGATCCAGGATGTGTACCTGTCTGACCAGGTAACCCTGGCCTGACAAACCATTATATCAGCAAGTGGGGGCCGGCACCGATTGCCAAGAGCACGCAAATACCCAGGACCATATTCAGTTTGCTTAACCGGCGGATCCAGCCTAGATAATATTGCGCCGCGGAGAAATCCCCTTCACCGAGGACCTGTTGGTAACGCTGGTAAGGGCCGAAAAATAGCACGCAAAACACGCTGACCATCAGCAAGGCGATACTAATCATCAGGCGTACATACAGGGGCACGTGTTCCAGGGTTCCAAACAGACTGAAAACCAACCAGCCACCACTGCCCACCAGTACCAGCATCACCGGCCAGACCCAGTAAAAAAACTGGCGCAGAATGCTATGCATCAACGGGTAACGTATATCAGCTGCCAGGTCGCGCGTGGCCCGTCCCAGTATCACCACGCTGAAGAACGTGCCACCAATCCATAAATTAATAGCCAGCAAGTGCAGGATAATCGCCAGGGCATTCCACATCGTAATAACCTGTTCCTATTTTCCTTACCTGGCGTTCCAGTAACGTTGCATCTCGTAATATAAAAAAGACGCCGTCCAGGTAATCAGCACCAGGCCCGTTAATGACTCGAGCCCGGTCAAGTAACGGATACGGCCAAACGGCTCGATATCGCCAAAGCCGAGGGTGGTAAAGGTGGTAAATGAATAATAAACCGAGTCCATGACTGAACCATCGAAGTTGCCGCCCAGGTAACCCCAACCGGGTGTCTGGTTCAGGAAATAATAGGCCATGGCGAAGATCCAGATCTCGATACTGTGCGCGATCAGCGCACCGAATACACCGACCACGATACGGAAGCGATGACGAATTTTCATGCGCGGTATCCAGCGCGACACGCGATATAAAAACTCGTAATGAATCAATACCACGCTGGCCACAACCATGATGTTTAACAGGAAAACGGTCATCAACAATTACCCGGCTTTATACGCACTCGCCTTCATCTTAACACAAGCTAAACGGCCACGTTAGCGTCTGCCGCTGCGCGTCCCTGGCAAGGTTTTACAACCTTTTATGCCATAAGGTTATCCGGGATTTTTCGCGTATAATACTGCACATTACCCGGTCTTGATTATATACTGGGGCTTTACGCTGTTACATGTCATTGGCCCGCAACCCAACAGGATTCATCCGCATGTCAAAACGTTCGATAACGGCCATTACCACCGTGACTTTCATCGTGGTGGCCATCGCCACTTTTATTTACTGGCAATCACAACAGCAAGCCATGGCCCCCCGTGGTCGTCCGCCCGCGGTGATCTCGGCCACCGAGGTCAAACAGGAATACTGGCAACCTTCATTGCAATCGGTGGGTTCACTGGTAGCACGTCATGGTATCGAGATCACCACCGAGGTGAATGGCATTGTCAGTGACATTGTCTTCCAGTCCGGGCAACCGGTTGAACAAAACCAGGTCTTGCTCAAGCTCGACAAGTCGGTCGACCTGGCTGCCCTGGAAGCGCTGCGCGCCGAACGTAAACTCACCCAGGTACGTTTTAACCG
>JASFOS010000166.1:0-4724 GCA_050116415.1 Thioalkalispiraceae bacterium | reverse complement strand
AGCCTGATATCCATCATCTGTTTTAACCTCTATCGCCCTCGTCTAGCTGTTACAGGTTATTACTTACGTATTGCAACATCTGGTCTGATGTTGAGATAGCCTTGGAATTCATTTCATAGGCGCGCTGTGTTTCAATCATGTTAACCAGTTCTTCAACCACGTTAACATTCGAACTTTCCAGCATGCCTTGTTGTAAGGTACCCAAGCCGTTTAAACCGGCGGTACCGGTTTGTGCGGTACCGCTAGCCGCGGTTTCAATATAGAGATTATTGCCAATCGGTTGCAGCCCGGTTGGATTGATAAAGTCGGCCAGTTGAATATTGCCGATCTGGGTTGGCACGGCATTACCCGGCAGCAAGGCAGATACCGTTCCATCATTGCCGATAGTCAGGCTTTGTGTGTTCTGGGGAACAGTAATGCCAGGCTGCAATTCGTAGCCTTCGGCGGTAACAATTTGCCCCTGCGAGTTCACCTGGAACTCACCATTGCGGGCGTAGGCTAACGAACCATCTGGTTGCAGGATCTGGAAAAAGCCACGCCCCTGGATCGCCATATCCAGTGAATTATTGGTTTGGACCAGGTTGCCCTGGGTATGGTTCTTTTGCGTTGCCACTACGCGTACCCCGGTACCCAGGCTTAAACCGGAGGGTAACTCGGTATTCTGGCTTGATTGTGCGCCTGCCTGCCTGACATTTTGATAGATCAGGTCGGCAAAAACACCGCGCGAGCGTTTGTAACCCGTGGTACTGACGTTGGCCAGGTTGTTGGAAATAATGGACATCCGTGTCTGTTGTGCTTCCAAACCTGTCTTTGCTGCCCATAATGCACCGTTCATAATCTTTACCTCTTTAATCCTTCACTCAAACTTTGCAGATATCATGCCAATTTTAAAAGCTGTGCCGTTTGTTCACTATTTTGCTTTGCCGTATCCATCATTTTGACTTGCAGCTCGAAATTCCGCTGTAAAGTCATCATCTTGACCATTTCACCCACTGCATTGACGTTACTGCCTTCCAGCGTCTTGCTGACTACCTTCACATCGGCATCGGCAACCGCCGGAATTCCGTCACGGGTATGGAACAAACCGTCATTACCCTTGTATAAATTATTGACGTCAGGCTTGACCAGTTTGATCCGCTCTACCTGGGTTAAGGTATTCGCCGCTTGGCCCTGGCCCTGGATGGTAATCGTGCCGTCTCCACCGATTTCAATTTTTTCGGCAGGCGGGATCGCAATCGGGCCGTTATCACCCATGACCGGCAAGCCGTCATCGGTAATCAATTGCCCGGTTGCTGTTACGTTGAGGTGTCCGGCACGGGTATAGGCTTCAGTACCATCAGGCGACAGCACTGAAAGCCAGCCTTCACCATGCACTGCGACATCCAGTTCACGCCCGGTTCGTATCAAGGTACCCGAACTCATATCAACACCAGGACGCTCGTCCATGGCATAAGCACGTGTTGGCAAACCTTCACCGATTACGTGCTGGCTGCGAAAAGTATTGAAATCCGCTTTAAAGCCCGTGGTGCTGACATTAGCGAGATTATTACTGGTTGCAGCCTGTGCCAGCATGGTTTGCTTGGCACCTGCCATGGAAATGTACAACATGCGATCCATTATTCAGCTCCTGGTCAATTAACGGATATTAATAATGGTCTGCGTAATCGTATCGGCGGTACTGATTACTTGTGAGTTAGCCTGGAAGTTACGCTGTGCGGTTATCATGCGCACCAGTTGTTCGGTGAGGTCCACGTTGGAACCTTCCAGCGCACCGGACTGAATCAGGCCCAGGCTTGAAGTTCCCGGGTTACCGACGATAGCTACACCTGAACCGAAACTTTCTGCCCAGTTAGTGTCGCCAACTTGCCTGAGCCCCTGTGGATTAGCAAAATTGGCCAGAGCAACCTGGCCCAATGTCTGGGTTTGGCCATTGGTATAACGCGCCAGGATGACACCGGTATCATCGATATCAACCCCGTTCAGTCGTCCACTGGTATAACCATCCTGGGTCAGCGAGTTGACACCAAAACCACTGCCGTATTGAGAAGCACCGGTATAAGCGATATCAACAGACAGGGGTACCGCACCGGTACCGACAGGTAAGGCGTTATAATCAATGGCCAGCGGGTTGCCGGCAACCGGTGAAGTTACCGAAGTCAGGTCACCAAATGAATCAAAGGTTAACTGGGCTGGTGAACCGCCAGTAGGCACCATTTCAGTAGTGGTACCATCAGGCTCTGTCACATAGGTATAAACGTTCCAGGTATTCACCGCTGCATCTTTCACATAATACATGGTGGCCAGCATCGGGTTACCCAATGAATCATAAACAGAAAGTGATGTTGATTTGTTATAACTGGTTGGATCCGTTGGCGCAAACGCGGCTACGGGAACGGTTTCACGTGAATCCAGATTCAGGTTCAGATCAACCTGGGTGGTGGCGGCTGGCGCAATGTCAGAAGTATTCAATTGCAGGTCACCCACCGCACCAGTAATGTTACCACCGGCATCAGCCTGGAAGGCCTGTAACCGCTGCGACTGGTTATTTACGATATAACCATCGCGATCGACACTGAAAGTACCGGCACGGGTATACGCGGTGGAGCCACTATCAGACAGGATGAAGAAACCACTGCCGTTAATGGCCAAGTCAAGGTTGTTGTCAGTAAATTCAACATTACCCTGGGTAAACTGTTGCGCAACATTGGAAACACGCACCCCGCTACCAATCGCATTGGCAGCAACACCCAGGTTTGAAACTGCGTAGACATCAGCAAACTCGGCTCGAGATTTTTTGAAGCCAACAGTACTGGTATTCGCAATATTATGACCAATCACACGTAGATCAGATGATGCTGCATTCAATCCACTTAACGCTGCACGAAAAGGCATAGCTCTTCTCCTTTTACTTAACTAATTTCTAAAGAATTTCTTTAACAGATTTAAAATCAATCTGACCCAACCCGGCCAGGTTCAATGTAATGCCCTGCCCGGAACCATTCACTGTCACACTTTGAACATTTACAACCATGTCAGTATCCAAAGAAACGGTCTGGTTGCCCTGCACCATTTCTGCTTTCACGGTATAAATACCGGCTGGCATGGCATTGCCATCATCATCGGTGCCATCCCATTGAAAGGGAAACTCACCCGCAGCCTGGCTGCCCATGTCAACTCGACGTACCAGTTGACCGCTGGCATCAGTAATGCTGAAGGTTAATTGTGAAGTACTGGAAGGTATGTTGATCTTTCCCTGCAGAGGCATCGAATCAGTTAATACCCCCTGCCCGGCAGGAACCAGTACCGAACGCCCTACCAGGCTGGAGGCTTGCAATGCCTGGTTTGATGTCATTGCTGCACTAAACTGGCTAAATGAATCCTGTAAATCCTTGATGCCTGATGCCTGGCTGAACTGGGCAATCTGGGTCAGGAATTCACCATTTTCCATTGGCTTCATCGGATCCTGGTGTTGCATCTGGGTGACCATTAATTTCAGGAAATCTTCCTGGCCAACATCATTGCTTTTCTTGGTTTCCACCTGGCGTCGGCTCAGTCCCAGGTTGTCAAAAATTGATGTATCAGTCGTTTTCATTTTTGATTCCTTCCTTATTGACCCATTTGCAATGTCTTTAACATCATTTGCTTGGCAGTACTCATTACTTCGATATTGGTTTGATAGGAGCGTGACGCTGAAATCATGTTTGCCATTTCTTCAACAACGTTAACATTAGGCAAACTGATATACCCCTCCTCGTTGGCCATCGGGTGACCTGGACTATATTCAGTGCGTAACGGTGCCTGGCTCTCGACAACGCCGGTTACCTTGACACCGACAGCTTCCATTTCGCTGGCAAATTCATTCAGCATCGGGGCAAACAGCGGTTGCTTGGCCCGGTAAGTTTCATCCGTATTACTGCTTACACTATCGGCATTGGCCAGGTTGCTGGAGGTGGCGTTCAACCGGACATTCTGCGCATGCATTGCGCTACCGGCCACATCAAATACTTTAAACAATGACATCGTTATTCACCTTTTAACGCGGTTATCAAACCACTCAGTTTCTTGCCCACAAACTGCAGGCTCGCCATGTAACGCACCGAGTTTTCTGTGTATTGTGCAATTTCAATATGCGGTTCGACGGTATTGCCATCCAGCGAATCCTGGAGTGGTTGGCGGTATTTCAGTTCGGCACCATGGAAGAAACCATCCGGTTGCATATGTTTACTGCTGGTCGCATGCAGTGGCTGGCCACCATTGGACTGTGACACCTGGTCTAACGCGGCCTTGAAATCAAAGTCGCGCGCCTTGTAGCCGGGGGTATCGGCATTGGCCAGGTTGGAAGCCAATACTTCCGCGCGCCGGGCCTGCAGGTGCAGTGCGCTTTGATGAACACCGAGGATATTGTCGAAACTGATTGGCATGTCGCTTTCCCGATTTACCTTTGCAATGAGCTTTGCCCTGGTAATTGCAACTGCTGTGCCAGTTTTTATTTTCTTTTTATTTCAACAAGTTAGAGTGTGGCGGCAACATGGGGAAAATGAAAAGCGGCAATCCCTTACCACGACGGCAAGGCTTGTAAGGGGATACAGCCGGGAAAAGGAAAAAAGAAGTTTACTACTGGTTTCAGGGTTTCCAGCCATCTTTGAGACGATACACGACGCCATCCGGCAGGCGCACCATTTCAAAGGCGGAGCAATAACCCGTCGGGGACTCGGAGCCACCCA
>JASFOS010000165.1:0-4791 GCA_050116415.1 Thioalkalispiraceae bacterium | reverse complement strand
AATAATCCGCACTATAAAAGGTCATATCATTAACCAGTTGGTGCAAGCATTGATAGTTTTGTAATTTCATTTCTTGATAATAATTCTTTTTATACCTCGCTGGCAGATACCGCGGCCTCGTCCACATACCAGTGAATGTTACCAATAGTATTCACGGGTAAGTCCTCGCCCGCCTTGATACGCGCAACCACGGCTGCCTTGCTACTACCACTTGCCAGGATTAGACGCATTTGAGCTTTGCGTAATGTGCCGATCCCCAGAGATACGCGATCAGCCGGTGGCTTGGGAGAGTTATGCACCGCCACCACCGAGTGCAGATCATCCAGCGCTTCATTATCAGGAAACAGGCTGGCAGTATGGCCATCTTCGCCCAAACCAAGAAACGCAATATCAAATTCATCCACCGTATCAATTACATCACGATAAGCCGCAGCACCCGATTCCGCCCCAAGTTCGGCGGGTATGGTATGAATATGGGTTTGCGAGATACGATCCCAGAAATGTTGATACAACATCACATCATTTCGCGCCTCATGTTGGCGGGGATAACAGCGTTCATCACCCAGGTACCAGTGAACCTTGTCCCAGGGTAAAGCTTTCCCAGCCAGGTAGGCCAGGCAGCGTGTTGGTGTATTGCCACCGGGTAATATCACGTGGCAACAGCCTTTATGCTCAATCGCGTTGATGATACGTTGTGCCAGAAAATCGGCCGCCGCCTGGGAAGCCTCTTCGAACTCCTGGTAGACATGCCATTGATGCATCGTTATTTCCTTGGTTTGTGCCAGCCGCCGACACAATCTTCAAACAACTTGTCCATCCTCGGTATATCCCAGCTACCCGCACGATAACGATCGATGGATAGCCGATCCTTCCAGCTATTCAATATGGGTTCAAGGATTTTCCAGGACGCTTCCACTTCGTCTCCCCGTGAGAATAGCGTGGCATCACCGGTAAGTACATCATGGAGTAATACTTCGTAAGCATCGGAAACATCCATTCCGTTTTCAGAATATGGTGCTCGCATGACCATGCGTTGCGTATCAGTGGTCAGCCCCGGCATTTTGGCGTTCATACGTAACGCGATGCCTTCATCCGGGTGTACACGAAAAACCAGCGAGTTGGCCAGCGGCGGGTTGGCGTGGGTATCAAACAGGTTAAAAGGCGGTTTGCGAAAACGAATCACAATTTCAGAAACACGTTTTGGCAGGCGTTTACCTGTCCAAAGTATAAAAGGTACCCCTTGCCAGCGCCAGTTATCGATATAAAACCGCACCGCGGTAAAGGTTTCGGAAACCGAGTCTGGCGAGACCCCTTCTTCTGCAACATATGCCTTGACCTGCTCGTCACCTATGCTGCCAGCGCCATACTGGGCTGCCACGGTGTTTTTCTTGATATCAGCGGTTTCAAACTGGCGCACTGCGCGTAAGACTTTTATTTTTTCATCACGTACTGCATCGGCCGTGAACTCCACCGGCGGTTCCATGGCAACCAGTGTCATCACCTGCATCAGGTGGCTTTGTATCATGTCACGCAATGCGCCTGATTTTTCATAGTAGTTCGCACGGTAACCAATACCGATAGCTTCTGCGGCTGATATCTGGATATGATCAATAAAGTTACGGTTCCATAAGGGTTCAAGAATACTATTGGCAAAACGGTATACCAGCAGGTTCTGCACACTTTCTTTACCCAGGTAATGATCAATGCGATAAATCTGCTCTTCATCAAGTAATTGTTGTAACTCGGTGTTCAACTGCCGGGCTGATTCAATATCCATGCCGAACGGCTTCTCTATCACGACCCTGCGAAAACCTTCCTTTTCATCAGCAAGCCCAACTTTATGTAGCCCGGCAGCAATCGTGGTATACCAACGTGGCGGCACTGCACAATAAAACATGGCATGCTTGTGCCCATCTAGCAATTCGAGTGACCCAGTTAAATCAAGGTAGGTCTTTTCCTCCTGTAAATCGCCGCTTACCATCTTGAACATGTGTACGAAGGACCGCCACTGTTGCTCGGTCATTTCTATTTCAGGTGAATAATCCAGCATACCCTGATGCAGGTTTGCCAACCATTCATCCTGGCTACGTCCTTTTAATACACCGATAATCCTGCTGTCCGGATGTAACAGGCCACAGCGTAACATTTTCACCAGTGCCGGGATCAGCTTGCGCTTGGTCAGATCGCCACCCGCACCAAAAATAACGATATTGGTGGGTTCGGTGGGTTCACCAAGACATTGCGGTGTGAAAGTCTCTTCCATTTTTTTGAGTATTTAGTCTTTGGGACGTATGGCGTGTCCACCAAACCCGGCACGCATGGCATTGAGCACGCGCCCGGCAAACGATGACTCCTGCCTGCTGCGAAAACGCATTTGCAACGCCAGGGTCAGTACCGGCGTGGGTACCGCCAGGTCAATGGAATCCTGGACTGTCCAACGTCCCTCGCCGGAATCATCCACGTAATCACTGAGCGATGACAACTGACCATCATCGGCAAATGCATCGGCAATCAGGTCCAGCAACCATGATCTTACTACGCTACCATGTTGCCAGATTTCGGAAACCTGTTGCAGGTCGAGGTTCATTTCCTGCTTGGCTGCCAGCAGTTCGAAGCCTTCGGCAAATGCCTGCATCATGCCGTACTCGATGCCGTTATGAACCATCTTCACATAATGGCCTGCTCCGGCAGGGCCAACATGGCCCCAGCCCTTGTCTTTTGCCGGTGCCAGTGATTCCAGGGCGGGCCGAACCATGGCTACGGCGTCGTCGGTTCCTCCAACCATGATGCTGTAACCGTTTTCCAGCCCCCATATGCCTCCCGAGGTTCCCGAGTCGACAAAATGAATACCGGCAGCCGCCAGTTTGCTGGCGCGTTGCTGACTGAGTTTGAAATTGGAGTTTCCGCCATCGACAACTAAATCATTTTCAGTCAAGCCTGCCTGCAGCAGGTTTTCGATGCTTTGTTCCACCGCCTGGTGCGGCACCATCAGCCAGATAACACGCGGTGGCGCAAGCGTGCTCACAACATCATTGATATTATCAACTGCCGAAATATTTTTATGTTCCTCTGCCAGCGTCCTGGCACTCTCAATATTGGTGGAATACGCCACGACCTCGTGGCCATCCCTGGCGAGACGACGCGCCATGTTTGCGCCCATTTTACCTACACCAATCATTGCAAGTTTCATAATTCACCTGTTCATAAAATAAATATCGTTGAGTTAGCCTGTTATAAACCCTGGTACCAGGAATGTATTTAGCAAGGTCCATACCAGCATAGCGCAGTTGCTCATCATTTAAAGTGTTTTAAGTGCTTTTCAAGGCTCAAAGCATCGCAAAGTACTTTAATAGACATTTATTTGCATTCGCTCAACCTGGTACAAGATATGCAATATTGATTTTGTGCCTGAAAATAAGGCTGTCCGGGACTACCAGGCACTATTTGTGTGCAACTGGTCATACTGACAGACTATGGAAAAACTGAAATGCTTTACTATAGTGCATACGCTACCAGACTCAAGTTCAATTCGCAGGTAATGAAATATGATCAATAAAACCCTGGCCGTCATCCTCGCGGGTGGGAGCGGCACACGCCTGATGCCATTGACCCAGTTCCGGGCCAAGCCCTCGGTACCTTTCGGAGGTAAATACCGGATTATTGACTTCACCCTGACCAATTGTCTGCATTCGGGGCTCAGGCGCATCCTGGTATTAACCCAGTACAAGTCACATTCCCTGCAAAAGCACCTTCGTGATGGCTGGTCGATCTTCAACCCTGAACTGGGTGAATATATCACGCCTGTTCCTGCCCAAATGCGGCATGGGAATAAATGGTACCAGGGAACCGCCGATGCCATATATCAAAACAGTTACCTGCTGGAACGCAGTAATGCAGAGTGGACCATCATCCTCTCCGGTGATCATATTTATCGCATGGATTATGCCGCCATGCTTGAAACTCATAAATCCAGTAAGGCGGATGTCACGATAGCCTGCATGGAAGTTCCAGCAAAGGAAGCGAGTCAGTTTGGCATCGTCACCACTAACAGGCAGCATAAAATTATTAATTTCATCGAAAAGCCAGGCCAGTCAGAAACAGATATTGATGATACCGAGACCACGCTGGCATCCATGGGTATTTATATCTTTTCTACACGGTTATTAATTGAAGTACTGGAACAGGACTCCCATGACGATAATTCCAGTCATGACTTTGGCAAGGATATCCTGCCAGCCATGATTAACAGCCACAATGTTTATGCACATCGGTTTGGTGAAGCAGAAGGCCGTGTCTCACCGGACAAATACTGGCGTGATGTGGGGACCCTAGATTCCTATTACCAGGCGAACATGGATTTACTGAAATCCATACCACCGCTTGATCTTTACCAGGCGGACTGGCCAATCCGTTCCTACCAGGCACAGACGCCACCCGCACGTGCGGTGCCCGGTGAATCGGGTAACGAGGGGATATTTATCAACTCGATCCTCTCCGGTGGCACCATCATCTCCGGAAGCAGTGTTTCACACTCCGTGTTATTCCAGAATGTATTTATCGATGATGAAGCAGTCGTCGAAAAATCAGTGCTGTTTGATAACGTCAAGGTCGGCAAGAATGCACGGCTTAATCAATGTATTATCGATAAAGACGTCATTATTCCGGATAATGAAACGATTGGCCATGACCTGGAAAAAGATCGACAACGATTCACGCTAAGTGAGAATGGCATCGTGGTTGTGCCGAAAGGTTATATCTTTTAAAAAAATCCGTATGACGCCTGGGACGCCC
>JASFOS010000164.1:0-4804 GCA_050116415.1 Thioalkalispiraceae bacterium | reverse complement strand
ATTATTTCGGCATCACCTATACCCTGGTGTTAACATGCTATTTAATTCTGTTTTCAATTGTCAGCGGGCTGGTTATGGAGAAAATTTATATTTCCGAACCTGACGCCGAATAATCTGTGGCCAATAAATTAGGAGTAGGGTTATGAGAATTGCAATTGCAGCGACGGGAAATGAACCAGCTTCACAGGTTTCGCAACATGGCGCACGTGCACCTTATTACCTGGTATATGATGAAAACGGTACTTTTCAGGAAGTTCATAAAAATCCCTACGCCAACTCAGAACGTGGTGCAGGACCAAAAGTGGCAAGGTTTCTTATGCAGCTCGGCGTGCAGCTATTGGTTGCTGGTGATTTCGGCGGTCGCTTTGTCGAGGAGCTCGAAACCGGCGGCATAAAACAACTTCACATGACCGGTATCATCTCAGAGATTATTACTGATGTAATTGCCCAATGAGCCAGGCAAGCTACCTGGTGATTGCCGTATTGGCCTTATTGTCGGGGTTGACTACCTTGCTGGGTGTGGCCCTGGCCATTCATGTCAGCAGGAGTTCCAGATCGATTGCCTTTGGAATTGGCTTCTCCACCGGGATCATGCTGCTGGTTTCCTTCCTGGAACTGATCCCAGCCGCTATTAGCAGCAGTAGTACACGGCAGGCCTTGATTGCCGTCATAACGGGCGCTTGCCTTATCGCTTTTCTACACTGGTTGATTCCCCATACGCACCTGTTTAAAGAAAAGGGGCAGTTAAACGTGCGCATGGCGAGAAGTGCTTACCTGGTTGCATTTGGCCTGATTCTGCATGATATCCCGGAAGGCTTTGCGATGGCTAATTCTTTCCTCACCTCGCCATCACTCGGGGTGTTTGTGGCACTGGCCATTGCGTTACACAATATCCCCGAGGAGTTTGCCATCGCTGTGCCCGCCGCAACCTTACATGAAAAATCGTTTCTTTATAAGGCGGCGTTTTTTTCAGGTCTGGCAGAACCAGCCGGTGCCGCCCTTGGTCTGTACGCGGCTTACCTGAGCGCCTCATTGGTACCCGTTTTTTTGGGTTTTGCAGCAGGTGCGATGATATTTGTGTCACTGCATGAGTTGGTGCCGATGGCCAGGCGCTATGGTCATATTCCTGTTTTTGTAGTTGGAATTGTCATGAGTGTCCTGATACATGCCATGCTGACCTTACTGTTCCCTGAATAGCCCGGCATTCAATTCAGGCTGATGGAAAATCCTTGTTTAGTGTTTATACCCGAGTTGATGCAGACCTGTTCGAACCATGCCTGCAGGCTTGAACAGGCGTTCTGTTACCGCAACAGCAGCTTATGAGATGGGAGCGACAAGAAAAAGGCCACTGATGTGGCCTTATGTATGGACTCACTTTAGTAACACTTTATTGTGTTTTGTCTTTTTCAATCAGTGCATAGGCCGAGTGATTGTGGATGGATTCAAAGTTCTCTGATTCCACCACGTAGGCGATGATGCGGTCGTCAGCATTCAGGCGCGCCGCCACATCGCGTACCATGTCTTCCACGAATTTCGGGTTATCGTAGGCACGTTCGGTGACATGTTTTTCATCAGGACGTTTCAGCAGGCCAAACAGTTCACAGGATGCTTCCTGTTCAACCAGTTCAATGAGCTCTTCCACCCAGACGAAGTCTTTCACCCTGGCATTGATGGTCACGTGTGAGCGCTGGTTATGGGCGCCATAGTCGGAAATCTTCTTCGAGCAGGGGCACAGGCTGGTCACCGGTACCACCACCTTGATATTCATTTCGTGGACACCGTTGTGGATTTCACCGATGAAGGTGACATCGTAATCCATCAGGCTTTGCACGCCGGATTCAGGGGCAGTCTTGTTAACGAAGTAGGGGAAACTCATCTCGATATGGCCGGATTCCGCTTCCAGGCGCTCGGCCATTTCGGCCAGCATCTCTTTAAAGGACTGCACCGAAATCTCGCGTTCGTGCTTATTGAGTATTTCCACGAAACGTGACATGTGTGTGCCTTTAAAGTTGTGCGGCAGGTTCACGTACATATTAAAGTTGGCAATCGTATGTTGTTCACCTTCGGCACGATCACGGATACGCACAGGGTGGCGGATGTCCTTGATGCCTACCTTGTTGATAGGGATCTGGCGTGTATCGGCACTGCTTTGTACGTCGGCAATTTCGCTTGATGTGGCACTCATGGTTTAGTCCTCTGTATAGGTGACACAGGCGCGATCCGTTTCCCACAGGGTGATCGCTTCCACTTTGGCTGTGTCATTATTCAGCCGGGCTGATAATTCTTTGTATAAAAAAGCTGAAATGTTTTCCGCCGTCGGGTTGATTGTATCGAACGGAGGAATGTCATTCAGGTTGTAATGATCCAGGCCATCAATCAGCTCCTTGGTAGTCTTCTTGATGACCTTGAAATCCATACCCATGCCAACCTTATCAAGGGCACTGGCACTCACGGTGACTTCAACTTTCCAGTTGTGGCCATGCAGGCGGCTGCATTCGCCCTCGTATTCGCGAAGGTAATGAGCGGCGGCAAAATCCGTGAGGATTTTCATAGTATAACGTGCGGTCATGATAATAGTTGACTAAAAGAGTTGGACTTTAAGCTAGTGATACGTGTTTGGCAAGTGGTTCTTCATCAATAAATGTTTCAAGGGCGGCGATTATATCACTTGTTGAGAGTCCCGCGTCATGCAGAATCTCGTTTCGGGTGCCATGTTCGAGGAATTTATCAGGCAAACCCAGGTTCAACACAGGGGTAAGCTGTTGGTGGTGGGCGAGGCATTCATTGACCGCACTGCCGGCACCTCCCATCACGGCATTGTCCTCCAGGGTGACAATAATATCGTGCGTTTGCGCGGCTTGCAGTATCGCCTGTTCATCCAGTGGCTTGATAAAACGCATGTTGATCACGCTGGCATCGAGGGTTTCAGCCGTTTCCAGCGCATTTTGCAGCATGCTGCCAAACGACAGGATGGCGATTTGCCGGCCTTCACGTACCCGTTCGGCCTGGCCAATGGGCAGCGCCTGCATGGTGTTGTCGATGGCTACCCCCATGCCCTGGCCACGTGGGTAACGCACCGCGGCGGGACCATCATGTAAAAAGCCGGTGTAGAGCATCTGGCGACATTCGTTTTCATTGGCCGGGGCCATCACCACCATGTTGGGAATACAACGCAGGTAGCTCAGGTCAAAACTGCCGGCGTGGGTTGGGCCATCCGGACCCACGATGCCAGCGCGATCGATGGCAAATAAGACCGGCAGGTTTTGCAGTGCCACGTCATGGATCAACTGGTCGTAAGCGCGTTGCAGGAAGGTGGAGTAAATGGCCACCACCGGTTTGATGCCCTCGCAAGCCATACCGGCAGCGACGGTCACCGCATGTTGTTCGGCAATGCCCACATCATAGTAACGATCCGGGTATTGCTCGGAAAACTTCACCAGCCCGGAGCCCTCACGCATGGCCGGGGTGATGCCCACCAGTCGTTCATCCTGCTCCGCCATGTCACACAGCCATTCACTGAATACCTGGGTATAGGTCGGACCGGATTGTGGGGCTTTTTCCAGTTTGCCGGATTCGGGATGGAACTTGCCGACGCCATGATAGACGCACGGGTCTTCTTCGGCCGGGGCGAAGCCCTTGCCTTTTTTGGTTACCACGTGCAGGAACTGCGGGCCCTTGAGCTTGCGCAGGTTGCGCAGGGTGGTGACCAGGGTTTCCAGGTCATGGCCGTCGATGGGGCCGATATAGTTAAAGCCCAGTTCTTCAAACAGGGTGCCGGGGATCACCATGCCCTTCATGTGTTCTTCCGCTTTGCGAGCCAGTTCCCAGACGCTGGGCATCACACCCAGGACCTTTTTACTGCCTTCACGCATGGAACTGTAGAGTTTGCCGGACAGGATCTTGGCCAGGTGGTTGGACAGGCCGCCGACATTTTGCGAAATCGACATATCGTTGTCGTTGAGGATCACCAGCAGGTTGGCATCCAGGTCGCCGGCATGATTGAGGGCTTCGAACGCCATGCCGGCGGTCATGGCCCCATCGCCAATGATGGCGGCCACGTGGCGGTCGCTGTTTTGCTGCTTGGCGGCAATGGCCATGCCCAGCGCGGCACTGATCGAGGTGCTGGAATGACCGACGCCAAAGGTGTCATAGGGACTTTCATCGCGCTTGGGGAAACCGGCCAGGCCGTTTTTCTGGCGCAGGCTGGCCATGCGCTCACGACGCCCGGTGAGAATTTTATGTGGATAACTCTGATGGCCCACGTCCCAGACCAGGCGATCGTCCGGGGTATTGAACACGTAATGCAGCGCAACCGTGAGCTCGACCGTGCCCAGCCCAGCTGACAGGTGGCCACCGGTTTCACTCACTGACTGGATCAGGAACTGGCGCAGCTCATCGGCGAGCTGGGGCAACTGCCCGGCATCCAGCTCACGTAACCGGGCCGGATCGTCAATGGTTGATAACAGAGAAGGCGTCTTGCTCATCAGGGTGTTTCATCAAGTTATGTAAGGTGTGATCATGGGCCGATCGTTGCCAGGTTGCAAGCAACTATTCACCAGAAATCAAAACATCTCAATAAGTACGGTTAATAATGTAGCCGGCAATGGCGCGCAGAGGCTGGGCTGCCTCGCCAAACGGCGCCAGGGAAGCGATGGCATCGTTCACCAGCTCGCTGGCCATTTGCCGGGCTTCATCCAGGCCCAGCAGGGCCGGGTAGGTCGGTTTGTTGCGGGCAATGTCCGAACCCTGGGTTTTGCCGAGGGTCTCGGTATCCGCTTCCACGTCGAGAATGTCATCCTGTATC
>JASFOS010000163.1:0-4846 GCA_050116415.1 Thioalkalispiraceae bacterium | reverse complement strand
CTGGGGCTTGATCGCCTGGTAGACATTTACCGGGAAACGCTTCAAGGGGACGCCTTCCACGGTTAACACCTCGCGTACGGTTTTAAGTGGCGTATAAAAACCGCCGGAGGCAAAGGTCTGGTACATTTGCGAGACCTGGTAAGGGGTCAAGCCGATCGAACCCAGTAACATCGATGGGTATGGGGGAATATCACGCTTGATACCCAGGCGATGCAAGGTGTCCTCGATGTCCTCAAAGCCGAGCGTCATGCCAAGACGCACCGTGGCCTGGTTATAGGAATTAACCAATGCCTGTATCAAGGGCACCTGGCCATGGGAAATATTATCGTAATTACTGGGAGACCAGATATCCTCATCCTTGCCTTTCAGCCTGATCGTCGCATCATCAATGATACTTGAAAGTGTATAGCGTTGATGTTGTTCAAGTGCCGTCAAATACACCGCTGGCTTGATCAGGGAACCAATCTGTCGCGAAGCATCCAGCACGCGGTTAAACCCGGCATAACGCGGGTTGCGATCACCGACCATCGCAACCACTTCACCGTTAACACTATTGGTAACAATCACGGCACCCTGTAACTTGCCCTGCAACCCACGCGCACTGTCCAATTGCTTGATGCGACGTGATAGTGCCTGTTCGGCACGATGCTGAATAAACGGATCAAAGGTCGTGAAAATCTGTAGACCTTCCGATGAAAGATCTTCTTTACGATAATCTTTCTGTAATTGACGCTTCACCAGGTCAATAAAAGCCGGGTAGCTGGCGGTTTTGCTGGAAGGACTGTGCACCACTGTCAATGCTGCGGTTTTTGCGCTTTGCAATGCATGTTGACTAATCAGGTGATGCTCGTACATTAAATCCAGCACCAGGTTACGGCGCTTGATCAAACGACTCGCGTGACGGCGGGGATCATAGTAGGAGGGACCACGGACCAGGGCAATCAGCGTTGCTGCCTGCGGTAAATCCAGGTCCTCAACATTTTTATCAAAATAAAAACGGCTCGCCAGGCCAAAACCGTGAATAGCGCGATCACCATCTTGCCCCAGGTAAATTTCATTTAAATAAGCTTCAAGTATTTCCTGCTTGCTGTAATGCCATTCCAGCAGTAGTGACATCACCGCTTCATTGGCTTTACGCCACAGGCTGCGCTTGTTGGTCAGGAAAAAGTTTTTCACCAGTTGCTGGGTGAGCGTACTCCCGCCCTGCACCGTGGCGCCTGCCTTGATATTTGCCCACAAGGCACGCGCTATTGCGCGCGGGTTAATGCCATGGTGGGAATAGAAACTGCGATCCTCGACCGTGATCAAGCCCTTGATCAGTTCTGCCGGTACCTGGTCAAGTTTGACCAGTACCCGGTCCTCTTTATGTGCCGGGTAGATGCGACTGACGATGGCCGGTTCCAGGCGAAACAGGGATACCTCGTCACCGGTTTGCGTGTTTGTCAGGCTATCAACCATGCCATCAGAAAATGTCACCTGTAATTGAGTTGATGCCGAAAAGCCGTCCCAGAAAGTGAATGGCCGTGTAATCAGCTTGTAACGGTTGCCTGACAACGTGTAAGTACCGGGTTTTTCTGACTTGTAACTATATCGATAGCCGATTAACGCCAACTCTTTTTCGAACTGTTTTGGTGTCAGGGAAAGCCCTGAATAGACTTCCAGCGGCCGTGCATACACCTTGGCGGGCAAGGCCCACTTCTTGCCTTCAAACTGGGAACGAATGACAAAATCGAGATAGGCTGTATAGGCAAGCCCAACCGCCAGTAACACCAGCATGACTTTCAGCCATGGAAAGTTACGCTGTTGACGAGCCCGGGGAGATTTTTTCGCGGTCTTTTTTTTCGATACCCGCTTTTTACTGCTACGCGGTTTGGCCTTACGTGATTTTTTTCCACTTTTAACTGTCATCAAATACTCTTCAAATTACTCAAAAGCGGACCAGCAACATCCAGATAAACAAGGGTGCGGTAATGATAAACACCAGCAGACTGATGGCGGCAAAGATGCGGTAACGTCGGGTTAGTGCCTTTTGTGGCCTGGTGGAAATGATAAAGGGTCGATAACGTTCACCGGTTTTTTGTAACAGGTGCGTCACCGGTTCAACCGCGCGTTTCAGACGATCGCGCATCACGTGTTTTTTCGCAGCATTTCGTACCTGCTCCCATTCCTGGAGATCGATTTCACCATCCTGGTTCGTATCGAATTTTTCCAGCAGCGCCTGTTGCTGGCCTTTCCAGATATTCAACAACCTGGAAACACTTTGCTTGATCGTTTGAGCATCGGCATCCGGACCCACGGTGCGAAAATTGCCCAGTGCATAGAGTGCGTCGCCATGGTGGATACGTTTCTCGGTATAACGGTAATCCCCGCTATTGAAAAAACTGTTTTTACGGGCATTCATCACCGACGCCTTGCTTGGCCAGCGGCTATGGCCATACCAGGTGTTCTTGATGGCCGGATGAACCTCGGCATCATGCGGGTTGACCACGCAGTGGCCGGTATCATCCAGTAATTTAAAATATTCGGGACTGGACTTTGATTCAACGGTACGCCAATAGGTCTCGCTGCCTCGTTTAGTATGCCTCACTTCCTTCTTTTCAATCATGTACTGATACCAGATACATTCGCTCAAGGTTAACGGTGCGAGCACCGGCGTATCGTTGAAATACTGGCCAACCCCGATTAACTCAACATAGCCCTGTACCGCCGAGCGGATTTTCGAGGTCGGTGTATCTTCTATAACCCTGGCGCGACGCAGGTTATGAAAAATACCAAAGCCGCTGAAGAGCGTAATGCCTCCACCAATGAGCGTCCAAACCATGAACTCAACATTATCGGCAGCAAGAATACTCGCTTTCCAGGCAGAAACATCTATCCAGTCAAACATCAAATTACTTGTAAATCATTCAGGTATTGAACAGCGCACCGACATTCACGTCTTTCTTTTCTTCTTCACTGAACTCGAGTAATTCAAAATCCCTGAAGTTGAACATACGTGCCACGATAACATCGGGGAATTGCTCGATACGGACATTATTGTTATTAACACTCTCGTTATAAACTTCACGGCGATCGGCAATACTGTTTTCCAGTTGGCTGATGCGTGACTGCAATTGCTGGAAACTGCTGTCTGCTTTCAGTTCCGGGTAGTTCTCGGCCAACGCAAACAGGTTACCCAGTCCCATGCGTAGATGCGTTTCTGCCTGCCCCAAAGCGGCCACGTCACTTTTACTGCGTGCTGACATGACTTCAGAGCGTGCCTGCACCACTTTCTCGAGGGTTTCCTGTTCATATTGCATATACTGTTTACAGACATCCACCAGTTTCGGCAATTCATCGTGACGCTGCTTCAGCAGGACATCGATATTCGACCACGCCTTGGATACTGCATGCTTGAGCGAAACCAGGTTGTTGTAAATCATGATCAAATACATCAGCAACACGGCGATAATGACCAGGGTAATAATTGATGATAATTCCATGCTCTTGTTCCTTTTGTTATTTTCTAGCCGCTTCAGTGACAAACAGGTCGTTCATTGTAATCGAAGTTCAGCTATTTTCTTGCGATGCGGGCCGCAAACTGTGTCACAATTTATACAATAAACTCATTTAAATGTCATATGTAACTCACTATTTTTAAAGATAATTTGATATTGTTTTAAATATAAGCTATTAATTTATCTATGCATTCACAGATGTACTGTTTAAAAACCAACCAGAGCAGGATCACGCTGCTCATTGTCAGCCTTAGCGCCTTGTTGCTGAGCGCCTGCAGCACGCCGCAACGCCAGGCTGGTTTTGACGGTCATAGTGCTTCGGGCGCAAAATCTGAACTGCTTGCCAATGCCCACCTGCTACTTGGTGCTCCGTATCGCTATGGTGGTAACCGTCCTTCAACTGGCTTCGATTGCAGCGGCTTTGTGCAATACACCCATGCGACCGTGGGTATTCATTTACCAAGGACCTCGCGTCAACAATATCGTGCCAGCCGCCTGATTGGTAAACAACACCTGCGTCCCGGGGACCTGGTGTTTTTCCGCATCAATAAAAAACGCACTATTTCGCACGTAGGCATCTATATCGGTAAAGGCAAATTTATTCATGCCCCATCTTCCGGCAAGCGTGTTTCCATTGCCAGGCTTGATGATCCCTACTGGCAACGCCACTACAGCTCGGCGGGCAGAGTGTTCTGATTATTAATCGAGCTTGTAACTTTCAGATTCAACAAAGACGTTAAACAGGGCCCGATCGAGTCTCCCTCTTTTAACTTCCTCGGCAATAATATCCAGCGCATGCTCGGCTTGTATTCCTTTGCGATAGGGGCGATCACCGGCGGTCAAGGCATCATAAACATCGGCAATCGCCATGATCTTGGATTGCACCGGTATATCATCCGCCGCCAGTCCTTGCGGGTAACCGCTACCATCTAGACGTTCATGGTGGGCATGGGCTATATCCGGAACACTGGCAAGGTTGCCGGTCCAGGGAATGAGTTTGAGAAAGGCGAAGGTATGTGAAACATGCGATTCAATTTCTACCCGCTCTTCAGGATTCAAACTACCATACGTCAGGCCAAGTAATGAGAACTCAAACTCGGTAAGAATATTTTGTGGCGCACCATTCTCAAGGAATTGATACTGGTAAATATCAGAAAGATCATTTTCCAGCGCTTCAGTTAACCGTTCCGGTTCATTGATTCTTGTTATTTTATTTAGAAAGCTTTCCAACATGCCGAGTTCTTCCTTGAGCCTGGCATCAACTTTTCGTTTTTCGGCATAAAACTCGGTATGGCTGAGTTGTTCGGCAATATGTTTGTCAACCAGGCTTTTATGATAATTGTTTTCCA
>JASFOS010000162.1:0-4866 GCA_050116415.1 Thioalkalispiraceae bacterium | reverse complement strand
TTGCCATGGAAAACCACGAAATTGTCGGCCATGTGGCCTTCAGCCCGGTCTTTGCTGAAAGCACCAACCAGCATTTAGGCTATATCCTGGCTCCTTTGGCCGTGGCCCCGGAATTTCAAAACAGGAAAATCGGCTCCTCGCTGGTCAGGCATGGCCTGGATACTATTTCCATACTGGGTTCATTTATGGTGTTCGTTTATGGTGATCCCCGGTACTACTCCCGGTTTGGCTTTCAAACAGACCTGGCCAAAACGTTTATACCCCCACATACGCTACAGTTTCCTGAAGCCTGGCAGGCCCTGCAGTTAAATTCTGCTATTCTTCCTGAAGGTGGCAAAATAACATGCGTCGATGCACTTAACGATCTGGGTCTTTGGTAGAAATGGCTAGCAAGCCATTCGGGCGGGGCTGACTAAAGAAAAGTGTGCTTTATCCAGCACCGCAATTCTAATATTAAAATGATAGTGTTTTGTTGAAAAACCAATGAACGAAATTCATAACTGGCATCATCAAACTTCCGAGCAAGTACTGGCTGCTCTTGACACCAGTCTCGCTGGTTTGAGCGAGGAAAATGCCCGTCAACGTTTAAAACAATTCGGACCGAACAGGCTGCCTGAACCACCAGGGAAAAATGCATTACTGCGTTTTTTATCCCACTTTCATAATATTTTAATTTACGTACTTATCGCTGCGGCAGGTATTACTGCACTACTTGGCCATGTCGTCGATACGCTCGTCATTGTCGCGGTAGTGATTATCAACGCCGTTATCGGCTTTTACCAGGAAGGTAAAGCGGAAAAAGCGATGGAGGCGATTCGACATATGCTGGCCTTGCGCGCTTCGGTCATTCGCGATGGCAAACGCCAGGTCATACAGGGCGAGGAACTGGTGCCGGGCGATATCGTGTTCCTGGAAGCTGGTGACAAGTTGCCCGCGGATCTACGTTTGCTCAGGACGCATGGTTTACAGATCCAGGAGTCGATACTGACTGGCGAATCTATCGCGGTGGATAAACAGATGAAACCCGTCGCCCTGGACGTACCTCTTGGCGATCGTTTCTGTATCGGGTTTAGTGGTACGACCGTCACCAGCGGGCAAGGCATGGGAGTGGTTGTTGCCACGGGGGCAACCACTGAAATCGGGCGCATCGGTGGAATGCTCTCGGAAGTGCAGACCCTGGATACCCCCCTGGTGTCGCAAATGGCTGTATTCGCGCGATGGCTAACCTTATTTATCCTCGTTATCGCGGTGCTCATGTTGCTTTTCGGTTATTTTATTCTCGATCATGATTTTGCCAATCTGTTTATGGCTGTGGTTGGCATTGCGGTAGCAGCTATTCCAGAAGGATTGCCGGCGGTGTTAACCATCACGCTGGCCGTGGGCGTGAAGATTATGGCGCGATACAATGCCATTGTTCGACGCCTACCCGCCATCGAAACCCTGGGTTCGGTTTCCGTGATCTGTTCCGACAAGACAGGCACTCTCACGCGCAATGAAATGATGGTCGACACCATCGTAACGCGCCGCGAGCGTTTTGCTATTGAAGGGGTTGGATACAAACCATCGGGTGATATAAAAATAAACAGCCAGAGCGTGGCTTTGCGGGAATACCCCTCATTGCATGAAATAGGCAGGGTAGCGGCTCTTTGTAATGATGCAGAACTGGTTCGCAAAAACGATAGCTGGACAGGACACGGTGACCCGATGGAAATTGCCTTATTGGCATTTTCATCAAAAACCGGTACAGATAGCAGCGAGACAAGAAATCAATGGACACGCACCGATGTTATTCCATTCGATAGCAAGTACAAATATATGGCCACCCTACACCATGACCATGAAGGACATGCGTTCATTTTTCTCAAGGGTGCACCGGAGACACTACTTTCCATGTGCCATGAACAACTTGATGCCGACAACCAGTCACAACCACTGGATAGTGATTACTGGGAGCAGCAGGCCAATACCCTGGCCTCCCGGGGACGGCGGGTTCTCGCTTTCGCGGCAAAAGCCGTTAATCCCAAGCATACTGTGCTTGAACATGATGATGTGCAGGACACATTGATCTTCCTGGGCCTGGCTGGATTGATCGATCCGCCACGCCAGGAGGCCATCGAGTCAATTGCCCAGTGTCATCATGCCGGTATCGATGTCAAGATGATTACCGGTGATCATGCCGTCACGGCAACTGCCATCGGAAAGCAGCTGGGATTGCGAAACAGTGACAGGGTATTGACCGGTTCAGAGCTTGATAAACTCGATGACCGCCAGCTGGAATCTATCGTGCGCGATACCGGCATCTTCGCACGCACTAGCCCGGAACATAAATTACGCCTGGTGATGGCGTTGCAGGCGAATGGCATGACCGTGGCAATGACCGGGGACGGCGTTAATGATGCGCCGGCCCTGAAGCGCGCCGGGGTTGGGGTTGCGATGGGTAAAACGGGAAGCGAAGCCGCGAAAGAGGCGGCTGAGATCGTATTGGCGGACGACAATTTTTCCACTATCGTCGCCGCCATAAGAGAAGGCCGCACCGTCTACGATAATATAAAAAAAGTCATCAGCTGGACGCTGCCAACCAATGCGGGTGAGGCCATGACCATCATCCTCGCCTTGCTGCTAGGTTTGAGCCTGCCCATCACCCCCATCCAGATCTTATGGATCAACATGATCACTGCCGTCACGCTCGGCATTGCGCTGGCATTTGAGCCGACAGAAGAAAACACCATGCAACGCTCGCCCAGGCCACGCCACGAGGCGCTGCTAAGTGGCGGTCTTGTCTGGCATATTGTGCTTGTCGCCAGCCTGTTTCTTGCGGGTGTGTTCAGTATGTATGAATATGCCATTAAACAGGGCTATCCTGAAATTCTGGCACGGACCATCGCCATGAACACCCTGGTTGTGCTGGAAATATTTCATCTTTTCTTTATCCGAAACATGTACGCGACATCGTTAACGCTAAAAGCCGTAAGCGGTACCCGCGTGATATGGGTGGCTGTTATTACCGTCACAATAGGACAGTTTGCCATTACTTATGTGCCATGGTTTCAACGCACGTTTGAGACCATGGCAATCAGTTTATTCGATGGCGTATTGATAATCACGGTTGGTGCACTTATGTTTTGTATAATTGAGATCGAAAAGCAAATTCGACTAAAGTTATTGAAAAATCGTTTTAACAACTAGCGCCATTTGCACGCACTGCGCTCAATCGTCAGGCATAGGATGATCAAGCTTACTGTTAATGGAAGATCTGTCGAGGTCAATGAGGGCGCGACGTTGCTCGACGCGGCCAGGGAGGCTGGCGTATATATTCCCACGCTCTGTTACTATCCGCGCCTGCCGTCCCATGCCGTGTGCCGCATGTGCCTGGTGAATGTGAACGGTAAAGCTCATCCGGAGCCCGCCTGTATCACCAGGGCGAACGACGGTGATGCGGTAGAAACAGACTCGCCGGACCTGCAGGCGTTTCGTGAAGCTGACGCGCAATGGCTGCTGGCGCGCCACCCGAATGACTGCATACGCTGTGAAGTTAACGGCGCCTGCCAGTTACAGAACCTGGTTAACGAGAACCAGTGGGAGGAACGCTGGGAAAAACTCCCGCGCGGCTCTGTTGAACATCCCGAGCATAAACTGACTGACCACACCTCGCCGAGTATCTGGCAGGACCTGTCAAAATGTATTGAATGCGGCCTGTGCGTGGAAGCGTGTGGCGAGCCGGGCCAACAACAATACGTGATCGGGTTTGCCGAACGTGGCTCGGGCCGTTTGCCGGTCACAGTTTTCGATCAACCCCTGGCGGACACCCGGTGCATCTCCTGCGGTCAATGCACGCTGGTGTGCCCGGTCGGCGCCCTGATCGAGTCACCGCACTGGCACGATGTGCTTCATACCCTTGATACACGTCGACGGCTATCGGCGGTACAGATCGCGCCGGCCTCGCGTGTTGCCATTAGTGAAGAGTTCGGCATGAAACCCGGTACCGTGAGCACCGGCCGAATGATCAATGCCCTGAGACAGCTGGGTTTTGACTACGTGTTTGATACCAATTTTGCGGCTGATTTAACCATCATGGAAGAAGGCACCGAGCTTGTGACGCGCCTGAAGCACCAGGAGCGGTTACCGCTTTTCACTTCCTGCTGCCCGGGCTGGGTGAACTGGGCCGAGATCAATCGACCCGATATTCTGCCACACCTGAGCACCACCAAATCCCCGCAGCAAATGCATGGCGCGCTCACAAAACGCGGCGCTTTCGCACGCTCGCTCGGTGCCGAGTTCGCCGAGGGCAAGGCCGAGCCCTACGTGGTCAGTGTCATGCCCTGCACCGCCAAGAAAGACGAGTCACAACGACCGGGGGTAGCCGGTGATCTGGACCATGTGCTCACCACGCGTGAACTGGCCAGGATGATCCGGGCGCGCGGTATCGCGTTTAGCGCGCTGCCGGAAGAGGGGCAGTTCGATAATCCGCTGGGTGAAAGCACCGGCGCGGGACAGATCTTCGGTGCCTCGGGCGGTGTCATGGAAGCGATACTGCGTACCGCCTCGCATTTCATCGGCGAGGAGGACGCGTTGCCGCTGGAATGGCATCAACTGCGCGGCGTCAGCGAGGGGGTAAAAACCGCCGCGGTTCCCGGCATCGGCAAGGTCGCCATCTGCAACGGCATCGCCGCCGCGCAACGTCTGCTGGAAACAGAAACCTGGCGCGATGAGTACGTCGCCATCGAGGTCATGGCCTGCGTGGGCGGCTGCCTGGGTGGCGGCGGCGAACCCAAATCCATGGATCCGCTGGTACTGGAAAAACGCATGCAGGCCATCTATGGCATCGACCAACAGTTGCCGCGACGTCGCTCCTACGAAAACCAGGAC
>JASFOS010000161.1:0-4882 GCA_050116415.1 Thioalkalispiraceae bacterium | reverse complement strand
TCCTGCATGGAAGGTGCTTCGCCAATGATATCGGTATGCGTTTCAGCTTCGGTCTCGACGCTGGTGGTTTTTTCACGTCGATGATTCAAGGCACGGCGGGTCAGTTCCACCGCCTCATCAACATCAAACGGTTTGGGCAGATATTCAAACGCACCTTCCTGGTATGCGCTGACCGCGCTGTCCAGGTCGCTATGCGCGGTAATAATAATCACCGGAATATCCGGATACTGCTGGTGTATTTCATCCATCATGTCCATGCCATTCATGCCGGGCATACGTACATCACTGATGATGACATCAGGCTGATCCTTGTTCAGCGCCTTCAAGGCATCGGCAGCGTTATCAAATGAATTAACCAGCATCTCAGCCTGCTTGAAGGCTTTTTCGAGCACCCAGCGAATCGAGCGATCATCATCCACTATCCAGACTTTTTCATGTTCCATTGTCATCGTTCCCATATAAACTAAAAAGAAGATGCATCATTCACCTTCGTCAATCGGTAATAAAATTGAAAAAACGGTTCTGCCAGGTTCGCTCTGGCACTCTATCAGGCCGTCATGTTGCTGAATGAGTGATTGTGCAATCGACAGGCCAAGCCCGGTCCCTTCCGCGTGCCCGGTAACCATGGGTAAAAATATTTTTTCAATAATGTCTTCCGGTATCCCCGGACCATCATCAATGATTTCGATATGGGCAATTAACTTGTAATGTTGCTGCCCAATGGTAAAGCGTCGCGCAATGCGCGTGCGCAAGGTAATGTTGCCGCCTTCGCCGACCGCCTGGTAAGCATTGCGCACAATATTCAGTATCGCCTGGATCAACTGATCCGAGTCCGCCTCGATTTCAGGAATACTGGGATCATAGTCACGATGGATCTTCACCGTGTGATGGGTTTCCGCCAGCATCACGCTGCGCACCCGTTCCAGCACCGAGTGAATATTCACGGTCTGTTTATGCGTGAGGCCCGTGGGACCAAGAATACGGTTTACCAGTGCCTGCAAACGATCCGCTTCGTCGATGATGACGCGGGTATATTCACGTAACTCTTCGCTATCCAGCTGCTTCTCCAGTAACTGCGCCGCACCGCGCAAACCACCTAACGGGTTTTTTACCTCGTGGGCTAGGCCGCGCAATATTTCGCGGGTAGCCACCTGCTGTGTGGCCCGGCTTTCATCCCGGGAGATACGTAACAAACGATTCAACTGGATCAATTCCACCAGTACCGCAGGCGGCTGATCCGGCTCTTTCAGCGGGATCACGGTGAGATCGATGGTGATTTCATCCCCTTGCGGCAACATGATGTTGATCTCATGCAGGGTAAAAGGGTGATCACTGAGCAGGGCTTGCTGAAACTCATGCTCAATGGCGGTCTCGGTCTGCAGCAGGCTGGTCAAGGGGCTATCTATCAATTGACGCGCCGAAGCCGCAAACAGCATTTCCCCGGCCGGGTTGATATATTCCAGCTTCAGGGCGGAATTGAACAGCATTACCGTGGTATTCAGGTTCTCCAGGATCCGGTTCTGCGTATCATATTGTGGCGTCATAACAGAAAGCATGTCCTTTCAATTGCAAAAAACAAACCAGACTGGCCCAAAACACAGCAAACCCGCGCAATTAATTATCCGATCCAAATAACTATATTAAAATCAATAACTAACAGATGGTGTCGCTGCTCATTCATGGTCAGGAGCGGGGCAAGGATGAAGTTGACCTGCTCATAGCTTAGCCCATGCACCATGCTTATGCACTAAATTAGTGCGCAATTTCCCGGGCAGCAACACGCTTCGCCCCAGCCTGGCCCACGCCTTTCAAGCGGGCATAAAAAAGCCCCGTCATCATGACGGGGCCTTCTATGAGGTTGATCTGCAGTGACAGCTTAGCAGCTGTAGTACATATCAAATTCAACCGGATGCGTGCTCATCCGTAAACGTTGAACTTCTTCTTCCTTCAGCGCGATGAAACCATCGATCATGTCATCGGTGAATACGTCGCCCTTGGTCAGGAACTCGCGATCCTCGTCAAGAGCGGCCAATGCCTGGTCGAAGGAATGACAAACCTGTGGAATCGCTGCAGCTTCTTCAGCAGGCAGGTCATACAGATCCTTGTCCATGGCTTCACCGGGATGAATCTTGTTCTGGATACCATCGATACCCGCCATCAACATGGCAGAGAAGGCCAGGTACGGGTTGGCGGTTGGATCAGGGAAACGCACTTCGATACGACGCGCTTTCGGGCTTGATACGTAAGGAATACGAATTGAAGCTGAACGGTTACGCGCCGAGTAAGCCAGCATCACGGGGGCTTCGAAACCTGGAACCAGGCGCTTGTAAGAGTTGGTTGAAGAGTTGGTAAACGCATTCAGTGCTTTTGCATGCTTGATGATCCCACCGATGTAGTACAGCGCGGTTTCAGACAGACCACCGTACTCATCACCGGCAAACAGGTTTTGACCATCTTTCGACAGAGACTGGTGAACGTGCATACCGTTACCGTTATCACCGACTAATGGCTTGGGCATGAAAGTGGCCGTTTTACCGTAGATATGAGCCACATTATGCACACAGTATTTCAGGATCTGATTCCAGTCGCCACGTTTTACCAGGGTGCTGAACTGGGTACCAATTTCACACTGACCGGCGGTTGCCACTTCATGGTGATGTACTTCTACAGGTACGCCCATTTCTTCCATCGCCAGACACATGGCCGCACGCAGATCGTTCAGGGAATCAACGGGAGGTACCGGGAAGTAACCGCCTTTCAAACCGGGACGGTGACCGATGTTACCGTCTTCATAAACTTTTTCGGAGTTCCATTCTGCTTCTTCAGAATCGATCTGGTAGGAAGCGCCACTCATGTCCGCTTTCCAGCGCACGTCATCGAAGACAAAGAACTCAGGCTCAGGACCGAAGTAAGCGGTATCGGCGATACCGGTTGATTGCAGGTAAGCTTCCGCGCGCTTGGCAACAGAACGAGGATCACGTTCGTAACCCTGGCCAGTCGCAGGCTCAACAATGTCACACGTCAGGATCAGGGTGGGTTCATCGGCAAACGGATCCATTACTGCGGTATCCGCATCCGGCATCATAATCATGTCTGATTCATTGATACCTTTCCAGCCGGCGATCGATGAACCATCAAACATTTTGCCTTCTGTAAACAAATCAGCGTCTACGGTATGAGAAGGAACAGAAACATGCTGTTCTTTACCGTGACTATCGGTGAAACGGAAGTCGATGAACTTCACGTTGTTGTCTTTAATCATTTTCAACACATTGTCAGACATGGGTTTTCTCCAAAAAATAAAGTGTGTTCTGAACTCTAGTAAATTTTTTCAAGAATAGTGCATGAACTGTGCCACGCAATAAGTCATTGAATTATAATAAGTTTGTTTCTTGTTACTGCTTGAAATGCACATATATGGTGCGTTTTTTTAGCGTAGCGCACTATTATTGTGCATTATTTAAAATACAGGTCGACGCCCGCCACTTCCTCCACCGATGACAGCGCGGAGCGAAACTTGTCTTTCAAGGCTGAAATCTCATCGGGACTCGCATTATGCAGAATAGACAACGGTAAGAACAGATCCAGCTGAATTTTTCCTTCCAGGTAATGCAAGCCAATATCCTGCAACTGCCTGGCCTCCTCAATACCCTCACAGGCAGTGTGAATTTTTGCTTCAATTTCTTTCCTTAATGGCAATCGGGTATTGAGCGGGAATTTTTCATCATCCTCCGGATCAATATGCACCATCACGTCGGTCACATAATCAATGTCACGTATCAGGCGACTGCGTACCTTCTCGCTAATGAAATGTCCTTCTGAAACGCTGATATCCGGTGCCACCTGGATATGCACATCCACCAGGGCATCTCCACCCATTTGCCGGGTACGCAGAATGTGCAGGCTGTTAACCCCATCCACATCAAGTATCGCGTTGCGGATAGTTTCCACCTGCTCGGCTTCCAGGCTGGTATCGATGAGTTCTTTCAAACTGTCCCAGGCCAGGTCAAAACCTATCTTGGCCACCATCAGGGCAACGCCGATGGCGGCCAGCGCGTCCAGGTACCAGAGTCCCGCCATGCTTCCCGCCACACCGACAATAACAATCACCGAAGAAATCGCATCGGTGCGACTATGCCAGGCATTGGCACGCAGCATCTTGGATTTATACTTGCGCGCGATGCGCATGCTGTAATGGTAAATCCACTCTTTCAACACCACGGACAGCGCCGCGATATAGATGGCCCATGCGCCGGGCACCAGCAAGGTTTCGGGATGAAATAAACGTTGCAGCGCGTCGTAACTGATACCCGCGGCTACCGCTATCAAGGCGATACCCAGTGCCACGGTGGCCACGGTTTCTATGCGCCCGTGACCATAAGGGTGATCTTCATCGGCTTCACGATGGGAATGTTTGGCCGCATAAATCACCGCGGCATCGGTTACCAGGTCCGATAACGAATGCACGCCATCGGCGATCAGGGCCTGCGACTGGGCGACAAAACCAAAAACGATTTTCAATACCCCAAGAACAAGATCGATCACCGAACCGATCAGGGTAACGCGTATTGTTTCCTTGTAACGTTGGCTGTTAACCGGAATATCATCATCCATATGATGTGCATGACTATGGCTCAAATTCCCGCCACCTCTATGGTTATGATTATTTCATCGTCCTTTTCGCTGGTTTCCAGCACTTTGTGGCCGTTGATCCGGCACCAGGCAGGCACGTCGTTGAGCGCACCCGGGTCCGTGCAAACCACTTCGATAATATCACCATTCTCAAGTTCAGCAATGGCATCCTGGGTCCTGATCACCGGCATCGGGCATAACAAACGTCGTGCGTCGAGTTGATGTTTCATACATACCACGCTTGTTGAAT
>JASFOS010000160.1:0-4932 GCA_050116415.1 Thioalkalispiraceae bacterium | reverse complement strand
ATGCCGAGACTGAATAGCCGTTTTATTCTGGGTATTACATGTTGCCACATGGTGACATCCTCAAACTTGAATCCAATAGCAAACACATGCCCGTCGGGCATGCATAACCATCACCACGTTAAATTAACGCGGAAAAAAGATTCAGGCTTGAGGGGGTCTTAGCTGTAGCGAGGGGAAAGAACTATCGGGGAACGGTAGTGTGACACCGTGTAACAGAGCGGGATCCCTGTCAGAGGCACTGGCCAGTGAATTAAGCATGGCGGTTGTGGCAGGACAGTGTACGCAGTCGTTACATTGCTGCTGGCAATGGCTATCCTTGTCACAACAATTCTTACCAACCTGTGCCTGCATCTGCTGATGCTCGGAACCGGCCTGCTCCACCATATGCGGACAAACCTGCTTGGCTTCAGCTGGCACGTTTAGAGAATCAAATGCAGCCATGCCGTTTTGAAACGGCAGCAGCATCAACGCCAAAGCGAAGAGATAATTCAGCCAGCTTGTGTTTTGTCGTACCATGAGTGCAGATTAGCTTTTCTCAACCAGGGTTTCAAGAAATAAGACCAGAGCTGTGCGGCTAAGTTCCGATGAAACCGGCAATCACATTGTCACCTTCGGCCAGCACATAGTCCTTGAAGGTTTCGGCCATCGGCGGTAAACGTTTGCCCTTGAGGTGCACCAGGTACCAGTGCCGCATGATCGGGAAATCTTCCACGTCGAGGATGACCAGGCGCCCGGTTTCCAGTTCCAGCTCCAGGGTATGCAGTGACACGATGCCCAGCCCCATGCCGGCCTGCACCGCCTGCTTGATGGCCTCGTTTTCGTTCATCTCCAGGCTCGAGGTAATCACCATGTTGTGTTCATCAAAGAAACGCTGCATGGCGGTACGGGTACCGGAACCCTGTTCTCGTACCACGAAGGTCTCATCCTGCAGGGCTTTGAGGGGAATATTCTTTTCCCCGGCCAGTGGATGCTCCGGCGCGGCCACCACCACCAGCGGGTTGTCGGCAAATGACTCGGCCACCAGTTCTTCACTCTCGGGCGGGCGGCCCATGATGGCCAGATCCTTTTCATTTTCAGACAGCTGGCGAAGTAAGCGCTCACGGTTGGTCACGTCCAGGCTGATGGTCACCCCCGGATGGGTCTGCTTGAACCTCGCCAGCATGCGCGTGGCAAACGCGTTGGCGGTGGTCGCCACGGTAATTTCCAGCCGCCCGGACTCCAGGCCCTTGAGCTGCTCCATCACGTTGCCGGCTTCTTCCAGCTCGCGGGCGATAGTGCGGCTGTAGTGGTACATTTCACGCCCGGCTTCCGTCAGGTAAATCTTTTTACCCACCTGTTCCAGCAACCTGAGACCGGCCTGGTCCTCTAACTGCTTGATCTGCATGGAGACAGCTGGCTGGGTCAAATGCAGCTCCTGGGCAGCCTGGGTATAACTCAGGTTACGGGCCACCGCTTCAAATACTTTCAATTGGCGAAACGTGACATTCATGGATTGGGACCGATTCAAACTCTCATTCTATATATATAGATTTTCTATCAAGCAATATACTCGGGTATTTCATAAGTTATTGTTTGCAGAGGTATTTATCAACGTCTATATAATATATAAGCTTTTCTTTATGGTTTCAATCATAATTATTGAATTTACATTATGGAAAGCGGGCCTATACTTGCTGCTCCACTTTGAGGAGCATAGCTGAAAAGACGACTCCGGCATGTCACGAAGCCGTCACTCATGAAGCATAGACTGTCTCCTCTGGAAACCGAATTCTTTATTTAAATAAAGCAATGGAGGCCAAAACATGGCTAAGAAATATGATGCGGGTGTAAAAGAATACCGCGAAACGTACTGGATGCCGGACTACACTCCGAAAGAAACAGATATTCTGGCGTGCTTCAAAGTAACTCCTCAACCAGGTGTACCTCGTGAAGAAGTTGCAGCAGCTGTTGCCGCTGAATCTTCAACCGGTACCTGGACGACTGTATGGACTGACTTGCTGACTGACCTGGACTACTACAAGGGTCGTGCTTACGCGATCGAAGACGTACCTGGTGATGACACCTGCTTCTACGCCTTCGTTGCTTACCCAATCGATCTGTTCGAAGAAGGTTCCGTTGTTAACGTTATGACCTCTCTGGTTGGTAACGTATTCGGCTTCAAGGCACTGCGTGCCCTGCGTCTGGAAGATATCCGCTTCCCAATCGCTTACGTGATGACTTGTAATGGACCACCTCAGGGTATCCAGGTTGAACGTGACCTGCTGAACAAATACGGTCGTCCTCTGCTGGGTTGTACCATCAAGCCTAAACTGGGTCTGTCTGCCAAGAACTACGGTCGTGCCTGTTACGAAGGCCTGCGCGGTGGTCTGGACTTCACCAAGGATGACGAAAACGTTAACTCTCAGCCGTTCATGCGCTGGAAGCACCGTTTCGACTTCGTAATGGAAGCTATCCTGAAAGCTGAAGCTGAAACCGGTGAACGTAAAGGTCACTACCTGAACGTTACTGCACCGACTTCTGATGAAATGATGAAACGTGCTGAATACGCCAAAGAAATCGGCGCACCTATCATCATGCACGACTACATCACTGGCGGTTGGGCGGCTAACACTCAATTAGCACAATGGTGCCAGGACAACGGCATGCTGCTGCACATTCACCGTGCCATGCACGCGGTACTTGACCGTAACCCACACCACGGTATCCACTTCCGTGTACTGACCAAGATCCTGCGTCTGTCTGGTGGTGACCACCTGCACTCAGGTACGGTTGTCGGTAAGCTGGAAGGCGATCGCGAAGCCACCCTGGGCTGGATCGACATCATGCGCGATTCTTATGTCAAAGAAGATCGTTCACGCGGTATCTTCTTCGACCAGGATTGGGGCGCAATGCCAGGTGTTCTGCCAGTTGCTTCTGGTGGTATCCACGTATGGCACATGCCTGCACTGGTTAGCATCTTCGGTGATGACTCTGTACTGCAGTTCGGTGGTGGTACGCTGGGTCACCCTTGGGGTAATGCTGCGGGTGCGGCGGCTAACCGTGTTGCGGTTGAAGCCTGTGTACAAGCACGTAACGAAGGTCGCGAAATTGAGAAAGAAGGTAAGGACATCCTTACTACTGCTGCGAAAAACAGCCCAGAACTCAAAATGGCGATGGAAACCTGGAAAGAAATCAAGTTCGAATTCGACACTGTTGACAAGCTGGACGTTTCTCACAAATAAGAAACTTTCAATGACAACACCAGGGTGGGCCCTGTAAATAAATAAGGCCTACCCTGAATTGAATTCGAAATTAATTTAGGAGTAATCACAATGAGTGATATGCAAGATTACAAATCAAGCTTAAGCGACACTTCAAGCCGCAAGTTTGAAACATTCTCTTACCTGCCCGCGATGGATGATGATGCAACCCGTAAGCAAATCGAGTTCATCGTCAGCAAAGGCTGGAACCCTAGTATTGAACACACTGAGCCTGAAAATGCCTCTGGTTCTTACTGGTACATGTGGAAGCTGCCTATGTTCGGTGAAACCGACGTGGACGCTATCCTGGCTGAACTGGAAGCTTGTCACAAGGCCCATCCGAACAACCATGTTCGTTTATTAGGCCTGGACAACTTCGCCCAGTGCGCAGGTGCCTCAATGGTTATCTATCGCGGCAAGACTGTATAAGTCGGCTGGGGTAAGACCATAATATAAAGCCCCTGCCCGGAATCGTTCGGACAGGGGCTTTTTTAATTCTGAATTTTAGGCGAACGCAAACATGGCAAAACCTGACAAGTACGTAGGCATCAATAATGAAATTAATGGTGGCATGACCACGATAGGCAAGATCATTCGTGATGCGTGGGTATTTGAGCTCATTCCCGAAACAGAAACCTGTGAAGGCTGGAACCTGGCCGGGATTGATGCTCTGTTACAAAAAGTGAATGCGGAATGGGATAAATACGGCTGCCTGGTCAGTCATTTGCCCCCCGAGTTACGTGAGCGTCATGAACGTATTCATGCTGAAGCCCTGGAAAAAGCCAGGGCGGCAGGCTGGTCCGGTGATGATGAAACCGACCACGAGGAATAAATTACAAACTTCAATATAAGCGAAGGTGTGTTATGGCTAAGAATGATACAGCAGTAGATCCAAAACAGTACGTTATCAAAACCGAACCTTACTATGAGCCTGTAGGTGACGAAGTTGAACTTTACGAAGCCGCCTACAATGCGCGTATGCCGGTGATGCTGAAAGGTCCTACCGGTTGCGGTAAGTCACGTTTTGTTGAATACATGGCTCACAAACTGGGTAAACCACTCATTACTGTAGCCTGTAACGAAGATATGACGGCTTCTGACCTGGTAGGTCGTTTCCTGCTGGATAAAGAAGGCACCAAGTGGCAGGATGGCCCATTAACCACTGCTGCCCGTATCGGCGCCATCTGTTACCTCGACGAGGTGGTTGAAGCTCGCCAGGATACCACGGTGGTAATTCACCCGCTGACTGACCACCGTCGCACTTTACCCCTGGATAAAAAAGGCGAGTTGATTGAAGCTCATCCTGATTTCCAGCTGGTTATTTCCTATAACCCGGGTTACCAGAGCCTGATGAAGGATCTGAAACAATCCACCAAGCAACGTTTTGGTGGTATGGATTTTGATTATCCGGAAGAAAAAACCGAAACCGCTATCGTTGCCAAGGAAGCCGGTATTGATGAAGACCTGGCCCACAAGCTGGTACAGATTGCGCACCGCACCCGCAACCTGAAAGGGCATGGCCTGGATGAAGGTATCTCAACCCGTCTGCTGGTTTATGCTGGCCAATTGATCAACAAGGGCGTTGATCCGATTGCCGCGTGTAGCATGACCATGGTAACTCCTCTGACGGATGATCCGGATATGCGTGACACCCTGAATGCTGCGGTACAGACATTCTTTAGTTAACAAGTTA
>JASFOS010000159.1:0-4992 GCA_050116415.1 Thioalkalispiraceae bacterium | reverse complement strand
TCCCGGAATGTGGCCAGCAACGCATGATGCAGGACATGGATAGCTGGGGTTACAGTTTTCGTCTTGGCTCCGCCAGAGCCTGGTTTGAACAGGATGCTGACGATGCCCGTCAGTGGTTACAGCGACACCAGTTGATTGATGCGCAGCAACAACCTACCTGGCGCCTGCGACGCTAAAACGCCCCATCGCTTGAAGGGTTTATCGCCCGACGTGTTTTAGTTTTGATCATTACCCCGTGATTCACTATTATCTGTATTCGTCAATTCAATGCTGCGAGGGCGTGGGCCATGGGGTTCGAAGGTATCCATAATTACTACGAGCAACTGGTGTTTAACAAGTTGTCAGCCATGGGGCTGGTTGATGATGAAAACATCCTGGAAGATATTGCCTGTATCGCCCTCAACCAGTTACCCGCGCGTTACGTGCGACATAATGTTGACATGATTTTTTACATGACTGCGGATGAACACCAGAAGATGCATCGCGATGTTGAACAGGCCATCGATACCGCGGTCGAATACCTACGCAAACATGACGATATTGAAAACCGTCCTAACACGATTAACCAGTAAATCTTCGCGGGAATAATTTATGTCTGATCTTTATAACACTGAAATTGATGTACAAACACAATATCTTGCCGAAGAATCTGATCCTACGCATGATCGTTACGTGTTCACCTATACCATCACCATTTCCAACAAGGGACAGGTGCCGGCCAAGCTGCTGACCCGCCACTGGGTTATCACCAACGCAGACGGCAAGGTCGAGGAAGTAAAAGGCGAAGGTGTAGTTGGTGAACAACCACACCTGGAACCGGGAGAACAATTTCGCTACACCAGTGGCACCATCCTGGAAACACCGGTCGGCAGCATGAAAGGCAGTTACCACATGATTGCCGATGACGGCGTCGAGTTCGATGCCGAAATTCCCATGTTTACGCTTTCCAAACCGCATACTCTGCATTAAGGAATTACCGAAGCAGCGTGCTTAAATACAGTTACACTCTGCTTGCTCCTGTTTATGACCATATCGTGGCACGCGCCACGCAGGATATGCGTCGACAAAGCCTGGCGCGACTGGGGAAAATAAACGAGCAGTCCGTGTTACTCGCCGGCATTGGTTCCGGGCTCGATATCCCCTTGTTACCCGAAGGTGCTGACTATACCGGTGTTGACCTCACCCCGGCCATGCTCGAACGTGCCCGGCGTTATCACTCAGCGATTAACCTGCAACAGGGCAATGTCATGCAACTGGATTTTGACGACAACCAGTTTGATGTGGTCATCATGCACCTGATACTCGCAGTCGTGCCTCAACCATTGTGCGCCTTGCAAGAGGCCTGTCGAGTTACCCGACCAGGTGGCCGGATCCTGATCCTTGACAAGTTCATCAAACCCGGGCAACGGGCACCTTTTCGCCGTTTGCTGAATATTGTTCTACGTCATGTTGCCACGCGCACCGACGTGGTGTTCGAAGAACTGCTACAACAATGTCCTGAATTGAAAGTAGAGCGCGATCAAGCTGCCGGCTTCAGTAGCTGGTTTCGCCATATCGAACTGAAAAAGATATAACAGGCGATCATTTATTGATACCATGCAAATCATAATAATAATGAACTTCTAATCATGGCTACCTACGCAATCGGTGACATACAGGGTTGTTTTTCCGACTTACAGCACCTGCTTGACAAGATCAGTTTTGATCCTGGCCAGGATCAGTTGTGGTTCGTTGGTGACCTGGTAAACCGTGGACCACAGTCACTGGAAACACTGCGCTTTGTAAAAAGCCTGGCGGATAATGCCATTAGTGTACTGGGTAACCATGACCTGCACCTGCTTGCGGTGGCGCATGGCGTCAAAAGCACCCGTTCACATGACTTGCAACGGATCCTTGAGGCCCATGATCGTGACGAGTTACTGGAGTGGTTAAGCCATCGTCCCCTGTTACACCATGACCCGCAGCAGGGCTATACGCTGGTACATGCCGGTATCTACCCGTGGTGGTCACTGCAACAGGCACAAAGCCGTGCCCATGAGCTGGAGCAAGTGTTAAGAAACTCGCTAGCTGATTTTTTACAGCACATGTATGGTGACCAGCCTGACACTTGGGATGAGAAACTGGTTGGTTATGATCGACTACGTTTCATCTGTAACAGTTTTACCCGCATGCGCTTCGTTGATCCTCAAGGGCGGCTTGATCATGAAAATAAAATGTCACCGAGTGATTCTGAAAACGCAACACGCCCGTGGTTCGAGTTCGACAGAATACCTGACACAAAAATTATTTTCGGACACTGGTCAACCCTGCCATTGATAACCGGGCCGGACGTTTATGCCATCGATACCGGTTGCGTGTGGGGAGGTAGTCTCAGTGCCTATTGCCTGCAAACCCGCCAGGTTACCCAGGTGGGTTGCGCACAACACCGCAACCCTTACCAAAAACAGCCCAATATCAATCATTTCAAATAACCTTTAGCGACTACCTCTATTTTCACAGGGTCAAATTTAACCGGCCGGCCATATCACCCATGCAGTGTCTATGTTAGTTTAAACTTCATCGTCAGACGTTAGCTGTAAAAAATATTGCACGAGGATAAAATTTTGAAAAACCCAGTCATCGCCGATAACAAACCAGTTAAAGTCAACTTGTCGAAAGGACAGGAATATCATTTCTGTACCTGTGGTCTATCCAAGAGCCAGCCCTTCTGTGATGGCTCACATACCGGCACTTCATTTACCCCACGGGTGGTGGTCTCGGACAAGGACGGTGAAGCCTACCTGTGTGCCTGCAAGCACACCCGCGACACGCCGTTTTGCGACGGCAGCCACCAGCAATTTTCCGATCAACAGGTAGGCAAGGAAGGTCCCGGTATCCCGTCGGATGAGCGCACCATGCCCAGGCCGCGTGCCACACCGGAGGAACCTGAGGTGGAACTTATTCACCAGCTTGCCGAGGAGGGCCTCGACAAGCTCGGGCATCATGGCCCCATGGCCGCCATGGGGGTACCCCGAAACCAGCTACCGAGCTGGGATGATATACAGATCATGGTGGCGCAACTGCATCGCACACCATTGCTGGATGATGCTGAAGTCGGCACGGAACTGGTCATTGGTCCACAGGCCAAAAAGCCTTTGACACTCGACATTCCCCTGTTTGTCTCTGACATGAGCTTTGGCGCCTTGTCCGAAGAAGCAAAAATTGCCCTGGCGCGCGGTGCCGAACTGGCTGGTACCGGAATTTGTTCCGGTGAAGGTGGCATGCTACCGGAAGAACAACAAAGCAACCGTCACTACTTTTATGAACTGGCCAGCGCAAAATTCGGTTACCGTGACGAGCTATTAAACAAGGTGCAGGCTTTTCATTTTAAAGCTGGCCAGGCCGCCAAAACCGGTACCGGTGGTCATCTGCCTGCCTCAAAAACCGTTGGCAAAATCGCCGAAGTACGTGGACTAAGCGCGGGTCAGGCCGCCATCTCACCAGCAACCTTTCCTGACCTGGTCACGGTTGACGATTTCAAAGCGTTTGCCGAGCACGTTCGTAACATCAGTGGTGGTATCCCGATTGGTTTTAAGATCAGCGCCAATCATATTGAGCAGGATATCGAGTTTGCCCTGCAGGCCAGTGCTGACTACATTATCCTGGATGGGCGTGGCGGTGGTACCGGTGCAGCACCCTTATTATTTCGTGATCATATCAGTGTTCCTACCATCCCTGCCCTGGCTCGCGCCCGACGCTACCTTGACCAACAAGGTGCCAGTGGCAAGGTCAGCCTGATTATCACCGGCGGTTTGCGATTGCCCAGTGACTTCATTAAGGCCCTGGCGCTGGGAGCCGACGGGATTGCTATCGCCAATAGTGCCATGCAGGCCATCGGCTGCATTGCGGCTCGCATCTGCCATACCAATAACTGTCCGGCGGGTATTGCAACGCAAAACCCTGAATTAAGGCAACGGCTTGACGTGGAGCATGCGGCACAACGCCTGGCCAACTTCCTCAATTCAAGTGTCAGCCTGATGAAGGTCATGGCACGGGCCTGCGGCCATAACCATCTTAATCAACTTAACAGGGATGACCTGGCGAGTTTTGATAAAACACTGTCACAATTATCCGGGATCCGGTTTTCCGGATTCGACGCTGACTAGGGCTTGCCTGTCACGAGCAAGATGTTGATTTTATGAAGCACCTGTTCGTTTATGGTTCCTTGATGTTCGACGAGGTCTGGTCGCGCCTGGTCACTCGTCAATACCAGCGACGGCCTGCTACCCTGCGTGGCTATAAGCGTCTCAAAATAAAACACCAGGTATACCCGGGCATCGTCAAGTCGCCCGGCAACCAGGTCAACGGTATGCTTGTTTTAAACCTTTGCCAGGCTGACATTCGCAGACTGGATAAATTTGAAGGCCGGTATTACCGCCGCAAAACGCAAACCGTTTCTGTCAATGCTCATAAACACTACCGTGCCCAGGTCTACGTAATAAAACCACGCTATCGAAAATTATTATCGACTGATAACTGGCAGGCGGATGAATTCAGGAATCACGATATCCAGTTATTTTTATCTCGCTATAAGAATTTTAATCGCTGAACCTGGCGCCAAACTCTCGCACTCCGGAAAAAAGTGCTTTATGGTTATGCTATGGATAAAAACTCGTACACGGATCGAATCAGCACTTTTGTTCAGAAAGGCAACTTTCATGCTGCCATCAATGTCGCCCTGTCGGGCATGAACGACTGCCGAAAACATAATGATCAGGCTGGTATTGACCAGTTTATCGATATCATTAAAGGTGTGGTTGATACGCTGGCCAGGGAATTTGGCAGTGATGAATACCTGGCGGGGAAACCCTGATTAATTAAATACGTTCCAGGATCACAAAGTCATGGTCATAAGGGTTTTTCTCATCGGCTTTAACTTCAACCCTTTCCACTTCCTTCCACTCCGACGCTTCATAGTCAGGGAACCAGGCATCACCTTCGATATCAGCATGC
>JASFOS010000158.1:0-5048 GCA_050116415.1 Thioalkalispiraceae bacterium | reverse complement strand
GTAACTGGCTTGAAGGCATCTTCGTCAAAAAACAACCGGATCCCATCGATGGCATGATGATACCGGACCATTTTGAATACACCTTCAATGAAACACGCTGTCGTGAATTACAGGATAAAAATATCAGGCTGATGCAATCGGCCTCCAACGCCGACAACTCCTACCTGTTTATTTTCAATCACTTGCTTGATGACCTGGCAAACGATACCCGTAAACAGGTACGCGATACCACCTTGCCCGCCAGTGGTGAGAGCTTTGCAACCGCGTTCTGGTACCTGCGTGGTTCCGGCCACAGTATGCCTCCGAACTGCGTGGTAGAAAAAGATTTCGAACCCTATGGTCGCCAATGTGAGCGCGCTCGGTTTAGCGCGGCTGACTCGCCGTGCAAACTGCAGGCAAACCAGCAAGCCTGCAAAGGTTTTGTTGCGCGGCGCTATCAGGCCATCATGGACACCACGCTTCGTGCCCTGATGTACATCAGCGCATTCAGGAAAGATTAATCACCGGCGACAATAAAAGACCCGCTAACGCGGGTCTTGTTTTATTTCTTGGCCGTTTTTTCCGGTGGTGCCGGGAACACGGCAAAGGGAGGACTGGGTTGTTGCCCTACCGGCACGTAATCCGGTGCCGGTTCACCCGCTGCTCCCAGAGATTTGGTGAAATAATAAATGGCGCGCAGATCCTGCTCACTCATGGCATTTAGATTAAACCATGGCATCGGTGGACGGCGACGTAATGTCCTGGCGGCCTTGACCCACTGGGCTTCGCTCATATCCTTCATGAATAAGCGCAGGTTCGAACCATAGGTGGTCCCCCATGGTCCATTCCAACCGAACACATCGCCCTTGAGCCATTCTTTGACCGGTACCTGGCCATTACCCATGATATAGCCTGCGGTATGACAGTCATTGCAGCCTGATACCTTGACAAGATAACGGCCGCGTTCCACCAGGTTAACCCTGCTCAGCCCTTCGTCGGCATTCGCCATGTTTGGCAGGACGATGATTCCGCTGGCAAGCACCAGGATGAGGAAAGTAGAAATTCTGTTTTTCATTGGCTTGTCCTTTTGATTCAATTCCCTTGTACTCGATATATAGTAGTCCATTTCTGAAAACACGCACCCACAGCATGACTATAACCTGGTAACTGCTTGTTTTTACAACTCGCTTAGGACATGGCCATGTACAGACCAAGCGATGGAAGTTAGAATCCTGCCTAGCAGTTAGCTGGCCAATCTCTGAAAACCTGCCGGAAATCAGCCAATGCGTGACGACGATATCAACTGGGATAAAGAATTTGCCGACGATCCTGAATGGAATGCCATAGAGCCGACTCAGCGTGACAGGCTGTTAGCCATTATGGAAAAAATGATCGACATGGGTATGGCCGCCATCTACGGTGATGAAGACGACGATGTACCCGATGCCGAGGTGGATTGTGCACGTTGCGTTTCCCACTGCAGGGCAAAATGCTGTACCATGATTTTCGCCCTCACCAAGGATGAGGTTGACGTGGGCGATATTGCATACAACAAGCAGCGTCCCTTTTTCATTGCCCGTGATGAAGATGGATACTGTCCCCACATGGATCGGGAAACCTATGCCTGCCTGGTGTGGCAAAACCGGCCTCTGCGTTGCCGACGGTATGATTGCCGTGATGATAAAAATGTCTGGCCTGACGGGGTTCCCCCGGAACTGGCTGGCGCCTTTCCCGGCCTTGAGAACTGACTATGACAACAAAAATTCAACACGCTATCGATAAACTCAACCAGGTGCTGCCCCTGCATACGCATTTTGCCTTGCTGGATAGCGAGCAAAAACAGTGCTACCAGTCAATACTGCGTCACTTCATCGCGCGAGGCCGTGCCCCTCACCGCCATGAGCTTAGAGCCAGTTATGCCAACGCCGACCACATCGTGCAGTTCCTGGCGGACAAAGCTTTCATAACCCTGAACCAGCATAATGAAATCGTCGGCTGTTACCCGTTTACCATGGAGCCACGCGTACACCGGGTTTTCATCAACGACCAGCAGTTATACGCCATGTGTGCGCTGGATGCACTGGCCCCCGCCATCATGTTTAAAAGCGAGGCGCGTATACATTCGCTATGCGCGGTAACCGGGCAGGCCATCAGGATAGACATGCATAACAAGCAGGTGTCCAATCCCGGGATGTGCGGCGAGGTTCATGTGGGTATAAACTGGCAAGCTGCCAACAGTTCCATAAGTTGCGCTGACAGTTTATGTACCGGGATGCTTTTCCTGGTCAATAAAAAAATTGCCGAACAATGGGCCAGTGAAAATTCGGCCGCGCGTGAAATCTTCAACCTTGACGAGGCCATTGCTTTCGCCGACGGTTTCTTTACCCCCCTACTTTGCTGATAGTGTTATTCATTTCACTGGGCCATTAAGCGGCGTTTACACTGACCACATCCAACACGTAAACTACACACGACGATTTCCTCACCAGGTTTTATTTCATGTCACTGGATAGCAGTTTTAAACGTAACGTGCCGTTGCTGGCATTGTGCCAGGCCCTGTTCATGAGCGGCACATCATTGATTGTCGCCACGACGGCGCTGGTCGGTTTTGCCCTGAGTGATGACAAGAGCCTTGCCAGCCTGCCGTTTGCCGCGCAATTGCTGGCCACCATGTTGACCAGTATCCCCGCGGCCATGCTGATGGCCAGACTTGGTCGCAAGGCTGCTTTCATGGTGGGTGTACTGATTGCGATGTGTGGTGCTTCACTTGCCAGTTACGCGATTGTGCATCAACAGTTTGTGCTGTTTATCCTGGGTTGTGTACTGCTGGGAGTCTATTCCGGTTTTGCCAACTACTATCGTTTTACTGCAGCGGATAATGTCGAGCAGCAACATAAAAGTCGCGCCATCTCCTATGTACTGGCCGGTGGTGTGCTGGCCGCCGTCATCGGACCGAACCTGGCCAACCTTACCCGCGACGTGATCAGCGATGCCGCGTTTGCCGGCAGTTACGCTTCGATTATCGTGTTACATGTTTTTTCGTTTATTCTTCTTTCGTTGCTAAAACTTCCGCAACAAGTCAAAGATGAACGCTCCGTACAACACGCTAGCGGTCGGCCGCTATCTGACATTGCGCGCCAGCCGCGTTTTGTCATCGCGGTAATTTGTGGCATGCTGGGGTACGCCATCATGTCTTTAATCATGACCGCCACGCCGCTGGCCATGCAGCACCATCATCACGTGTATTCCGATACCGCGTTCGTGATCCAGTGGCATGTCCTGGGCATGTTTGTGCCTTCATTCTTTACCGGCCACCTGATTCATCGCTTTGGCCTGTTACGCATCATGTCAGCTGGTGCCTTGTTCGGTGTTGCCTGTGTCGTCATCAACCTGGTGGGTACCAGTGTCTGGCATTTCTGGCTGGCATTGCTGTTGCTTGGCATTAGCTGGAACTTCCTGTTTATCGGCGCCACCACCCTGTTGACCGAAACCTACACGCCACCTGAACGTTTCAAGGCACAGGCCTTGAATGACTTCATCGTATTTTCGATGGTCGCCAGTGCCTCGCTGTCCGCCGGTATCCTGCAACACCATGTGGGCTGGCGTTTTGTCAATTACGGCGCGCTACCCGCTATCGGGATAATTCTGCTGAGCCTGGCCTGGCTCTACAGGCTGAACAAAGGTCAGGACCTCAACCCGGCTAGCCAGCACCTGCAAGATACCAGTTGCGGTATTGAGCAATAGGCTATTGCTTTTCCTTGTTAAAGATTACCAGCGCGATACCTCCCAGGATCATCACGCTGGCAATCAGCAGGCGCAGGGTTAGTCGTTCATCCATAAACAGGATGCCACCCAGGGTGGCAATCACTGGCACGCTAAGCTGGAGGCTGGCAGCACGCGTGGCCGTCAGGCCTGGCAGGACTCGATACCAGATGGCGTAGCCAACCCCCGAGGTCACCGCGCCAGACAGGATAGCCAGTACTAGACCCGTCCTGGAAATGAAATGATCGTCAATAAACAACAAGCTCGCCATCAACGTGATTGGCACGGTGTAAATAAAGTTACTGGCCGTCGCGATCAGTGGCCTGGAACTGGATTTGCCTTTTAATGAATAGCAACCCCAGGCCAGCCCGGAAATAGCCATCAGCGAGGCACCTAATACCGAGGGCGCAGTGACACCAGGCCACACCAGGTAACCCAGCCCACTACTGGCAATTAAGATGCCACACCATGCCAGCCAATGCGGGCGATCTCCCTTGAACAAACCAAACGCAATCATGGTCACCTGAACCATGCCAAACAGGATCAACGCGCCGGTCCCGGTGTCCAGTGACAGGTAGGCAAAGGAAAAGCAAATCGCGTAGGCAAACAGGAAACTGCTGGAAAGCCAGTCCGGTCTATGGGTAAATAGCTGCCTGTTACGTAACGAGATAATCAGCCATAAACTGAGCGCGCCGGACAGTAGTCGAACCGTTGTAAAACTGGCAGGGTCGATAGTCTGTTGACCCAGGGCCATGCGCCCGAGGATAGAATTACCGGCAAACGCGATCAGGGCCAGTATTGTAAAAATAGCAATATGCATGATTGACAAGTATAGTGAAAAACGTGTGCATTTGTGGTTTTTGCCTGCTTGGCAATGAAATGCCACATCCGACAGGCAACGGTTAAAAGACATTTGTAACATATGGGCTGCCATGAGATATAATGAAAACTCTTTTAGCATTGATGGGCATATTGATATGGAAATGCATGATTCCCTCAACGTACTGGGTGAGCCACTGACTACTTGTGGCGAAGATCCGATAACCGGTTTTTTTCGTGATGGTAAATGTAATACCTGCGATGATGACCTGGGCTCACACACGGTGTGTGTGGAAGCAAACCAGGCCTTTCTTGAATATTCCCGTTTCAAGGGTAATGACTTGTCAACACCGGTTCCCGAGTTCGGGTTTGAAGGGGTAAAGCCCGGAGACAGCTGGTGCCTGTGCGCGGCACGCTGGCTGGAAGCCTACAAGGACAACATGGCGCCACGCGTATACTTGCTCCGTACCCATAAACGCGCGCTGGAA
>JASFOS010000157.1:0-5059 GCA_050116415.1 Thioalkalispiraceae bacterium | reverse complement strand
TAAAACCAGATTCGGTTATCGGCGCCTGGGGTATTCCATTCTATAATACTCTTATCCTGTTAACGTCAGGTGTTACCGTAACATTTGCGCACTGGGCTCTGAAAAAAGGTAACAAGGGTGGTACAACCATGTGGTTATTTGCTACCGTTGCCTTAGGTGCTGTGTTCGTTGTTTTACAGGCATATGAATATGGTCATGCATACCAGGATCTTAACCTCAAACTGAGTTCAGGTATCTACGGTTCAACCTTCTTCATGTTGACCGGTTTCCATGGGTTACACGTAACCATTGGTGCCATCATGCTATTTGTGATGATGATTCGTTCAGCCAAGGGTCACTTTTCTCCTAAAAACCACTTCGCATTCGAAGCTGCCGCCTGGTACTGGCACTTTGTGGACGTGGTCTGGTTAGGCCTGTTCATTTTCGTGTACTGGTTATAAGTGACGAAAACCCCAAAGTAAAAGGCGCTGCATTTGCAGCGCCTTTTTTATTGGTTGGAAAATTATTAGGGGATAGAAAACTTTAAATGGAATTAATAAACCCCGTGTGGTTGAATAAGTCCAAGTTGTGCTCCGACGCCCAATAAAATTATCAGGCCAATGGATAATACAATACGTACTGTTAAGGCTTTCACGGTACGTTCAGATTGGCCTTTATCCTTTATCATGGAAAACAGAGCCGTGCTGAGGCTGAGAAGTATGACGCCAAGCAGGCTAATGACGAGAATTTTGAATAACATAGTAAATTCCTTATATATTTAAGGATAATAGTAAAATTATACCGTATATCGAGTTACCGGGTAAGTAAGAAAACACGCATGCGCATTGCAAATTATCATTTCAAACCAGGCTTTTGGCCGACACTGGTGACAATAATCCTGTTACCTGTATTGGTACGCCTTGGTGTCTGGCAACTGGACAGGGCAGAAGAGAAACGGCAGTTGTATGCGCAACAACAGCAACAAATCGAACAGGGGCCGCTGGTTTTGAACAAGGCATTGCCTGTTGAAGAGATTATACCTTATCAGCCCGTGGAGATAACCGGGCATTTTATAAAAGACAGGGTCATGTTTCTTGATAATAAACCATATAAAGGCGTGCACGGCTATCATGTTATTACACCGTTCATGATTAGTGATAGCAAGGAAACAATCCTGGTAAATCGTGGCTGGGTGGCGATGCCCGTGCATCGAGAGGATCTGCCGGAAATCGAAACCAGCGAAAAAATTCAAACAATTACCGGGATGTTAAAAGTTCCATCCTATGCCTTGAAGTTAGGCAAACTGAAAAAAGACCCGGAACAATGGCCATGGCGAATTCAGTGGATTGAAATTAAAACAATAGAAAAACAGTTAAACATGAAACTACTGCCTTTTATTGTTTTACTGGATAAAACAAAATCAGGAAAGCTGGTCCAGGACTGGAAGATAACTGTCTCGCCACCAGAAAAAAATACGAGTTATGCTGTGCAATGGTTTGCCCTGGCCCTCGCATTACTGATTATATATATTGTTGTAAACAGCAAAAAAGCAAAAGTGAATGATAATGAGTAATCAAAAATCACAGAAAAAAAAGATAACGGTCAAACACGAGTTTGTCATGTTGGCGTTGGTATTCCTGGCGCCGATTATTATTTCTGCATGGCTATATAACAACCTTGACAAGTGGCAACAGGGTGGCCGAAATAACGGTACCTTGATTGAACCTGCCAGGCTTTTACAGGATGTGCAACTCGAAAGAAAACAAGGCGGCGATTTCAGGTTTTCGGAATTGAGAGGAAAGTGGCTATTGATTCATGTTGAAAATAGCGATTGTAATGAAACATGTGAACAGAACCTGCTGAAAAGCAGGCAGAGCCGCTTGTCACAAGGCGGGAACATAGGGCGCGTGCAACGCGTGTTAATCGTCAAAGGTGATATGTCATCGCAGCGACTTGAGAAAGTTTTACAAGAGCATCGCGAAATAGTCGTGGTAAGCGCTGACGAAAAAAACCTCAGCACGATTATGGAACAGTTCAAATTGCAGGATAATATCGCGGCAGATGAATCACACAGGGTATTTCTTGTTGATCCGCAAGGCTACTTGATGATGAGTTATGAGGCAGGTTTTCCAGCTATTCATTTAATCAAGGATCTTATGCATTTGTTGAAATATTCAAGAATCGGCTAGCAGCAATAAATTGAGTAAAATTAGTATGAGTCAAACATCAGACAATCAGGTTACTGAAAATAAGAGACCAGGATTTTTTAGTTACTGGTGTGATTATTACGAACTGTGTAAACCGCGCGTGGTGATGTTGCTGGTGTTTACCGCGGTTATCGGCATGTTCCTGGCTATACCCCCCACTGAGTCTCCAGACTGGAGCCTGATTATTATCGCCTCGCTGGGAATCGGCCTTGCATCAGCATCGGCCGCGGCAATTAACCAGATCGTTGATCAAAAAATCGATGCCGAGATGAAGCGTACTGAACAACGACCATTGCCCACGGGCAACATTACCAACAAGCAGGCACTGTTTTTCTCATTGCTTATCGGCATCATTTCGATGGTGATCCTGGACGTGTACGTGAATCGCCTGACCGCGGTATTAACCTTGTTGTCGCTGATCGGCTACGCCATCGTTTATACCATGTATTTAAAACGTGCAACGCCACAGAACATCGTGATCGGTGGTGCTGCAGGCGCGGCACCACCGGTATTAGGCTGGACTGCCATGACTGGTACCGTGGATCCAAACAGCCTGTTACTGTTTCTTATTATATATACCTGGACGCCGCCGCATTTCTGGGCGCTCGCCATCCACCGTCGTGACGAGTATGCAAAAGTTGATGTGCCGATGTTACCGGTGACCCATGGCATTCCATTCACGCGACTGCAGGTCCTGCTCTATACCATCATCATGTTTATTATTACCCTGTTGCCTTACCTGACGCGCATGAGCGGCCTGTTCTACCTGATCGGCGCGATCATTTTTGGCGGCATTTTCCTCAAATACGCGATTCAAATGCAGTCTGGCAAGGATCCCCGCATCGCGATGAAAACCTTTGGCTATTCCATCATCTACCTGATGATCATTTTTGCCCTGTTATTGATCGACCACTATTTACCATTATTTTTATAAGTTTTTTCGCCAAGATATTGATATTAGTGGCGCAAAATACCCAACTGCAATGCTCAGGGAAGCGAAAAATTTTCGCTGTACTATACTTCCTATCTCTCTTCGCAGCTTGCCTGCGAGTCCAGAATTAATTTACAATATTAGGATATTGTAATATAACAGAGGGTTCTGCTCGGTCTTTCCGTTCAGAGCCCTCCTCATATTTAACCCTAGGAATTTGTGAGGCACCAGAATGGCGCATACGACAGCACGGGCAGAACAATATAATTTTGATATTGTCCGTAAGTTCACCATTATGACACTGGTTTGGGGCGTGCTTGGCATGACTGCTGGTTTGTACATCGGTTCAGAGCTGGCTTTCCCTTTCCTTAATTTTGATATCCCTGAAATCACCTTTGGACGTTTACGCCCGGTACATACTACCCTGGTAATTTTCGGTTTTGGCGGTAGCGCGCTGTTTGCTACTTCTTACTACGTAGTGCAACGTACCTGTCAGACCCGTCTGGCCGGTGGCAGCTGGGCTGACTTTACTTTCTGGGGCTGGCAGATTTCCGTCGCTGCCGCGGCGATTTCCTACCTGTTTGGTTATACGCAGGGCCGTGAGTATGCGGAAATGGTCTGGCAAATCGATTTATTGATAGCCGTGACCTGGGTGGCTTACCTGGTTATCTACGTGCAGACCATGCGCAAGCGCAGCCAGCCGCATATCTATGTAGCCAACTGGTTCTTCGTCGCCTTTATCCTGGCGACCGCATTACTGCACATCTTCAACAACATGGCTGTACCGGTAAACATGTTCAGCCTCAGCTCTTACAGCCTGCATTCCGGTGTACAGGACGCCATGACGCAATGGTGGTATGGCCATAACGCGGTAGGTTTCTTCCTGACAGCGGCTTTCCTTGGCATGATGTATTACTTTGTACCGAAGCAGGCGGGTCGCCCGGTTTATTCCTATCGCCTGTCCATCATCCACTTCTGGGCATTGATCTTTTTATACATGTGGGTAGGTGGTCATCATCTGCACTGGACCGCATTGCCGGACTGGACCTCAACCCTGGCCGCGAGTTTCTCGATCCTGCTGTTGTTGCCTTCCTGGGGGGGCATGATTAACGGCATCATGACCTTGTCAGGCGCCTGGGACAAGCTGCGTACTGACCCGGTGGTTCGCTTCATGATCGTCTCGTTATCTTTCTACGGCATGTCGACCTTTGAAGGCCCGATGATGTCACTGAAGAGTGTGAACGCCCTGTCTCATTACACGGACTGGACCATCGGTCACGTGCATTCAGGTGCCCTGGGTTGGGTAGCCATGATTTCATTTGGCTCGCTGTATCACCTGATTCCACGCCTGTGGGATACCAAGATGTACAGTGAAAAACTGATTTTTGCTCACTTCTGGTTAGCCACTATCGGCATCGTGCTGTATATCAGTGCCTTGTGGGTAGCGGGTATCGGTCAGGGCCTGTTGTTACGTGCCTTTGATGATTACGGTAACCTGGCTTATACCTTCGTAGAAACAGTTAGCTTCCTCAACATGCCTTACATCGTTCGTGCGTTGGGTGGTTTGTTCTTTGTCACCGGTATTGTGCTGATGGCTTACAACACCTACATGACAATTCGCAAAGCGAAGAAAGAACAGGCGGAAATGGAAGCAAAAATTGCCGCGAAAATGGCTCAAGCATAATCGGCAGGAACAACAATCATGAAACATGAAACGATAGAAACAAATGCTGGATGGCTTATCGCGCTGACACTGGTTGTGATCAGTATTGGTGGGCTGGTAGAAATCGTACCTCTGTACTTTATCGATAGCACTATCGAGGAAGTTAAAGTCGACGGTAAAGAAACCATTCGTCCTTACACTGCGCTGGAACAACGTGGCCGCGACCTGTACATCCGTGAAGGTTGTTATACCTGTCACTCGCAAATGATTCGTCCATTC
>JASFOS010000156.1:0-5060 GCA_050116415.1 Thioalkalispiraceae bacterium | reverse complement strand
TGGCGACCAGGCCGACAATAATCACCAGCGTGATCAACAGGTTTTTGACTTTCTTATGGGTCATTGAGTACTAATTATCAGTCAACAGCAAAATCACGTAGTCGTACCGGTTGACGTTTCGCCCCCCAGTTACCCGGTTCGGCTTCAAAGACCCCGGCACAACGGGTACCACATTGATTGCATTTACCTTCGCTGTCAAGGTTCCACGCGGTGAGCACGTACCAGTCGCGGCCGATGAGCTTGTTCCCACATTGGTGACAATAGGTGCTGCTGCCGGCTTCGTCATGCACGTTACCGGTGAAGGAATAGTGAATCCCGTTCTTGAGCGCAATGTTTCGGGCCCGTGTCAGGGTAGCGGGCGGGGTGGGAGGCACATCCATCATTTTCCAGTCCGGGTGGAAGGCGGAGAAATGCAGGGGCACGTCTGGTCCCAGGTTTTCCACCACCCACTGGGTCAGTTGTTCCAGTTCTTCATCAGAATCATTTTTACCCGGGATCAGCAGCGTGGTGATTTCCAGCCAGACATCGGTTTCATGCTTGATGTATTTCAGGGTATCCAGTACCGGCTCGAGGTGTCCACCGGTGAGCTTATAATAGAAATCTTCGGTGAACCCTTTCAGATCAACGTTCGCGGCATCCATGTACTGATAAAACTCGGCGCGAGGTTCAGGACTGACATAACCGGCGGTGACCGCTACCGACTTGATGCCTTTTTCATGACAGGCCTGGGCGACATCGATCGCGTACTCATGGAAAATGACCGGATCATTATAGGTATAGGCGACGCTTTTACAGTTGAGTTTCTCGGCGGCCCGGGCAATCAGCTCGGGCGAAGCCTCGTCGGCCAGGGTATGCATTTCGCGTGATTTGCTGATGTCCCAGTTCTGGCAGAATTTACAGGCAAGGTTACAGCCGGCGGTGCCAAATGACAGCACCGGGGTACCGGGCAGAAAATGGTTAAGCGGTTTCTTTTCTATCGGATCTATGCAGTAGCCACTGGATAACCCGTATGTGGTGAGGACAATTTCATCATTGAGGTTTTCCCTGACAAAACACAGGCCACGTTGGCCCTCGTGTAACTTGCATTCGCGCGGGCATAAGTCGCACTGGATACGACCATCATCCAGTTTATGCCAGTACTTGGTAGGTACGATATTTTTATTTGTCATATAAACAGTATAGCTACTTGTTGAAAATTAATAATATGATTTGAATCAATGTTTTACTGATCATTACGGGTTTCCGGCTGGGCCAGGTGATGGGTGATTCTTTCGATGTGGTCACTGACCCGATCCAGCCAGCGGATCGCCTCCAGGTAATCGGTGGCGAGTTGTACGTCGATGTGACTGGCCGCGACGTTTTCCATGATCGCTTCCCGAACAGGTTGAACCTGGTTTTCGATTTCCTGGCTCATGGCGCTGGCATGATGTTCGGCTTCTTGCCAGTTATTATTCTCAATTGCCTGGATGATGGCCGCATTGCTAATAATCATTTCCCGGCGATCATTTTCCAGTTCCGCGTATTTTTGAATTGTCCGGGTGCGATGGGTTTCGTGGCAACGTTTGCACAGGCGTTGTAAATGATCCATCGAGTGAATCATCGAAATCAGCGTTTGACGTTCGACGGCTCCTCCTTCATCAGGGCGGATATTATTGATGTATGTCTGGGTGACACTTAATGCCTGTTGCAACTTGTTAAGGTAGAGTTGCCGGCTTGAGATAGTGTCACCAAGCAGCCTGTTGATGTAGATAAGCAAGTCGACCAGTATGTTATTGATGGTTGAACGCGTGGCGGTGATTGCCACGGCCGGTTCGCTTAACAGGGACTGGTCCAGGTTTTGTGTATAGATCGGCCCTTTCTCAGGAATAATGCGCTGGATAAAAAAAGCAAAATTCCGGGTGAAGGGTAAAATCACCACCACCCCGAGAATATTGAATAAAGAATGAAACGCCACCAGCGCTACTTCGGCATTGGAGGCGATTGCGTTACCCGAGATAGCTTCCCACAGGTATATATATAAGGAGATCAACAACAGTGCAGCGCCACTGACGAACAGGTTATAGATAACATGAGAATAGCCGGTACGTTTTGATTCAACTGAACTGCCGATGGTCGCGATGGCCGCCGTGACCGTGGTGCCAATATTCATGCCGATTACCAGCGTGGCGGCCTGTTCAAAATTGATGGCATCAGCATAGAGCGCGGTCAGGGCCACGGCAACGCCGGCGCTTGAGGACTGGGTCAATGCTGTGAAAATCATGCCCAGCAAAACTAGTTGCAACTTGCTTTGCAATGTTTCAGATGCATAGCTGCCGGGGAGGAAAACTTGCTGCAAGCCACTCACGCCTTCTTGCATGAAACTGATTCCAACGAAAATCAGGCCAAAACCTGCCAGCGTATAACCGATTCTTGACAGGCGCTTGGTGCCAAACAGGTTCAAGATGGCACCCAGCAGAATGATCGGCATCACCAGCGTGCCGAGCTTGAACTTGAAACCCAGCAGCACAACAATCCAGCCGGTCACGGTGGTACCGATATTGGCGCCGAGGATAATGCCCAGTGCGGCGGGGAAGCTCATCAGGTCAGCGCCGACAAAACCGATCGCGGCAACCGTGGTGGCGCTGGAGGACTGCAGAATGGCCGTGGTGGTTGCCCCGGTAATAACACCGGAGAGCGGGGTATGCGTGAAGCGCATCAGGGCGTTACGAATCGCGTGTCCGGCCAGTGAACGCAGCCCGTCGGTCATGATAATCATGCCGAGCAGGAACAAACCAAGACCGCCAATCGTTTCTATCATTATACAGTTACGGGTTGTGACGCTTCGAACCTTTGTACCAGTTCTACAGTTTTTTTTCCATCAGGAAGTGTTTTATCTCGTTGTACAAGGTGTGGGAGGGTTTAACGATGTGATAACCCTGTTTTTCATAAAAACCGGTGACCGTTTCGCGTGCATGCAAAAAGATCGTGGTTACCCGGTTTTTGCTGGCGTAACTTTCCAGCGCGGCGAGAAGTTGTTTCCCGAGCCCCTGGTTTTCATGGGCCGGGTCGACGGCCATGTAACGCACTTGTGCTGTTTCCTCATCAACCCGGTGTAAACGACCCACGGCGATGACCTGTTGCTGTTCGACCACCATGCGATGAACCGCAGCATTTTCCAGTTCATCTTTTTCGCTGCCCCTCGGCTGTTGCCAGGGCGCACGCAACACGCGCCAGCGCAGCTCAAAGTAATCTTCGAACTGTTGTTGGGTAGTCGGTTCAGCGATCTCGGTTACATTCATAGCTTGATCCATGTCAACGCAACTTTCCGGAAAAACGTCTATACAATTATAAGTGGTTCATAAGGTTATGAACATGTTTACTGTAGAGAGACGACGGATATGAAAAAAATATATCAACTACCTTTAGTGCTATTTTTAATGGTCACAACAGTGACAGCCTATGCGGCAGCACCGGGCTGGTATGCCGGCGCCGGCGTTACGTCAACCTCGTTTGATAACTACGTGTCAGGCTGGGATGATGGTTCACTGCTGAGCGGATCCGTTGATGATAGTGATAACGGGGTAAGCGTTTTCATTGGCAACCGCATTGATAACAACCTGGCTGTCGAGTTTGGCTATATCGATCTGGGCAAAACCACCTTCTCTGGTGTATCAAGTGGCGGGGTTATCTGGAACCCGGGCGCCGTGTCAGGTTCCATGGAGTTCAGCGGTTTACAACTGGCAGGCATTGCCTTTGCACCTATCTCCAATATCATGGAAGTCTACCTGAAAGCCGGGATATTTTTCTGGGATGCGGACGTGAGTATTAGCAATACGGTATTTGGCAGTGGTTCGGGCTCGGAAGACGATAACGACCTGTTTTACGGTATTGGTTTCCAGTATAACTTCCTGAATGGTGCGGGCATTCGCCTGGGCTGGGAGTCATACGGTGATTTCGACCTGGAGATGGATACCGACGCCTTGATCGTTAGCGGCATATTTCGCTTCTAGCTGCCGGATTATTGTGCCGACAAGTTTGCCTGGTTTTCCAGGTCAGGCAAACACCACCCAGGTTGTGGCAATATACTTCACGCCCTGGTCCAGGGTACAGGCACGATGTTCATGGGTCCAGAAGGGCGGGAACAGGACCAGTTTTCCTGCTTCGGGCCTGACCTTGATGTCCTGGTATAGAAACTCGGTTTCGCCGCCGTGACCTTCGGGGACATCGTTTAAATACCACAGTGCCACCAGCTGGCGCATGGCAAAATCGTGACTGCCACCGTCGATGTGCCAGTGATAATATTCGCCGGGCTGGTAACGCTGCAAGCCGTAACCCATGTCCTTGAACGGGCCTTTGAAATAGGGGAAGGTTTCCCTGAATTCCTTGATCGCCGTGGCCAGCGACTTGAACAGGGCGTGATCCACATCTTTCCAGTGTTCCTTGCCGCTGACGACCAGGTCGGTGGTTTTCTTTACGCTTTGATCCTGGGACACGGTCTGCCCGATGCGACCGGCATACTGTTCATCGGTGTGTTGTTCGAAACGTTGAATCATCTCCGCGCACAACTGTTTATCCAGCGCATCGCGCTGCTCGTAGATAAAGGTATTGGGCTTGATTTCCTTGATGGTCTGTAACGGGACCAGCGTGCGTTCAAAACTTTGCATGGGGTACTTCTTTCATCACGATGTAAAGACGGCCTAGTGTCCTACAGACGCCGGGATTCAATCAAGTCTTCGATCGCCTTTTGTGGTTGTTGATCCTGGCTTGAGATACACAGAATTTGTTCGCATAGCGACTGCCAATGGGACTGGGCAATACTGTTCTGCTCCAGCAGGGCATCCAGCTTACCGGTTTCCAGCCAGTGCTGATAGGCTGACTGCAACCCCGGGTAAAGGTGTTTGCGCATGTTGTTCAGGTTGCCCATGTAAAAATGCAGCGAGGCCTCGTTGTTTTCTTCCAGCAGTGCCGGGAAAGTGGAGAGCGCGTCAGCCAGGTGATCACGTACTGCGCGTAACATGAGTTCAACTTTGCTGTGCGGAAAGCGCAGCAAAAGTTCTTCCCATTGCTCACCGAGAATTTCA
>JASFOS010000155.1:0-5149 GCA_050116415.1 Thioalkalispiraceae bacterium | reverse complement strand
ACATTGCGCCTTTACTGGGGCGTGAGCTGGATGAAGTCGACCTGGTCGAGAAAGCCGTGTTGCGCCTGGGTACCTATGAACTGGCTCATCGTCCTGATGTGCCTTATAAGGTCGTTATCAACGAGGCCGTTGAACTGGCCAAAACCTTTGGTGCCGAGCAGGGACATCGTTTCGTCAATGGCCTGATGGACAAGCTGGCAGAAAAACTCCGCGCTATCGAGATGGCGGCCCACAAAAAATAATCATTAATCACGGCGGTGGTATGCCTTCTGAATTCGACATTATCGAGCAGTATTTTTCCCGCCATTATGCCGATAATCAGGCAGTCAAGCTGGGGGTTGGTGACGATGCCGCCATTACAACCCTGCCTTCGGGTATGGACCAGGTGATTGCCATTGATACCCTGGTTGAAGACGTCCATTTTCAGCGAAATACCGCGGCCTACCTGGTTGCCTGGAAAGCGCTTGCCGTAAACCTCAGTGACCTGGCGGCAATGGGTGCCACCCCGGCCTGGTTTACCCTGGCACTAACCCTGCCCGAGGTGAATGAAGACTGGTTAACGGGGTTTAGCCAGGGCCTGTTTGATTTGGCGGAACGCTTCAAGATTAACCTGGTGGGTGGCGATACCACGCGTGGCCCGTTAACCATCTCGGTCCAGGTGGCTGGATTTATCGCCCGGGACAAGGCGTTGCTACGTTCGGGTGCCAGGCCGGGAGACCATATTTTTGTCACCGGTTATATTGGTGATGGACGGGCCGGGTTAGCTGTACAACAAGCGGGTGCCGGTGACAGTGAGGACAACTACCTGCTTCAACGCTTACAACAGCCCGAACCACGCATTGGTTTTGGTCAATCGTTAATCGGCGTGGCCAATGCCTGTATTGATGTTTCCGACGGGCTACTGGCCGATGTAGCACATATCCTGGAGGCTAGTAATGTGGGCGCATCCATCGACCTGGATAAAATGCCGTTATCGGAGGCCTGCCAGCATAAGTATGAATCGTTGGGACTATCCCGCCTGCAATTGGCGCAGGGGGGAGATGATTATGAACTGTGTTTTACTGTGCCGGAACAGAACCTCGCCATGTTGTCATGTAACTGTGACGAGCAGGGCATCAACATCACCAGGATTGGCACCATTGAAGCTGAAAAAGGACTGCGTTGTTACCAGGACAAGCAGCCCATGACGTTGGGCCAGACCGGTTACCAACACTTTTGAACGTAAACATAAAAATAACAACGAGTTAAGCATGAATACCAGCCGTAAAGAACCCCGTTTAAGCATGCTGTTGCACCCCGCCCACTTCCTGAGTTTTGGTTTTGGTAGCGGCTTTTCACCGATTGCACCGGGCACCGCAGGCACCGCGATTACCCTGCCCATCTTCTGGTTGATGTCATCGTTATCACCCTGGCAATACCTGGCGGCGGTGTTGTTGATGTTTGTTATCGGTGTCTGGGTCTGCGAGATCACCAGCCGACATCTCGGTGTACATGATCATGGCGCGATCGTCTGGGACGAGGTGGTAGGTTATCTACTTACCATGGTGATGGTACCTGCTGAGTTAACCTGGATGATTATCGGCTTTTTCGTGTTCAGGCTGTTCGATATCTGGAAACCCTGGCCAACGCGTGACCTGGATCGCAGCGTCAAAGGTGGCTTTGGCATTATGCTGGATGACGTGATGGCCGCGGTGTACTCATCGATAACCATGCAAGTCATGCTATACATATGGAGGAGTGTATGAAAATAACCAGAACTATACTGACAATATTATCAATATTCGCTTGTGGCTGTGGCGTGACACAGGCCAACCAGGCAACCGTGGTAGGCGCTGAACTTGAACAGCAGGGTAGTGCATGGACAGCCCACGTTACGCTGCGTCACGCCGATAGCGGGTGGGATCATTACGCCGATGGCTGGCGTGTGCTCGATGCGCAGGGCAATGTGCTTGGCCATCGTACCCTTTACCACCCCCATGAAAATGAACAACCTTTCACGCGCAGCTTGTCAGGTATCACTATCCCGGCTAACCTGGATGAAGTCTATATAGAAGCGCATGACAAGGTCCATGGCTGGAACCCCGAGAAATTCAAGGTCAAGCTCAACCATTAGAACAATGGTCAAGCTTAAACACAAGAGGTGTTTATTCAAAACAACAGCACTGCTTGTGCTGTTGGTCAGTAATTTTACAACCCCGGGCTGGGCCCTGGATATGCAGGTCTATGCCCTGTTCAAGGATATGGTGATCGTACATATCGATGGCCAGCAACGAAAACTACGCAAGAATGAAGTCAGTCCTGAAGGCGTAAAACTCATCCGGGCAAGCAGTGAACAGGCCGTGCTGGAATACAATGGCAAGCAACAGACCTTTAGCCTGGGGAGTCATGTCAGCAGTTCTTTTCCCGAGGTAACGCGTAACGAAGCCATGATCTGGCGACAAAAGGGTATGTACATGTCACCGGGCTTCATCAATGGTCAGCCAGTTGATTTCATGGTGGATACCGGGGCTTCCTGGATCGCGATGAGTAGCGACCAGGCCCGGCAACTGGGTATTGACTATTCCGACCAAGGCGAAAAAGGCTGGGCATCCACTGCCAATGGCGTAACGCCGCTATACAAAATCACCCTGGACAGGGTGCGAGTAGGCGATATCGAACTGCGCCACGTGGAGGCGAGCGTACTGGAAAACAGTAACCCGCGCTACATTTTGCTGGGCAATTCATTTCTTAATCGTGTTGAAATGTCACGAGAAGGGCAGATGATGCTCCTACGCGAGAAGTAGAAGCATAAATATTACCAGCAGGGACAAATATTGTCTTGTCAGGAATGATTGGGTAATAACGTCACTGCGTTAAGACTGTTGAGGCATCCTGCAGATATGGATATTGGCGAATCAGCAATGATTACCTTTGGCCCCGTTCCATCTCGACGCCTGGGCCGAAGCCTGGGTATTAATAATATCCCGCCCAAATTCTGTTCCTACTCCTGCCTGTATTGCCAGGTGGGTCGCACTGCAAATAGGGAAGTTTTGCCACGCACCTTTTACCAGCCGCAACAAATTCTCCAGGCCGTGACGACCAGGGTATCAGCGGTGCAAGCTGCAGGCGAGAAAATTGATTATTTAACGTTTGTGCCCGATGGCGAGCCTACCCTGGATATTCATTTAGGTGAAACCATCAGGTTATTGCGTTCACTGAATATCCGGATAGCTGTCATCAGTAACGCTTCTTTGATCTGGCGTGAAGATGTGCAGACGGTTTTAAACAATGCCGACCTGGTATCGGTGAAGATTGATTCGATTGATGAAGATACCTGGAAAAAAATCAACCGGCCACATGATAGCCTCAAGCTTACGGAAATATTGCAAGGTATAAGCAGCTTTGCAGAACACTATCAGGGTAAGTTAATTACAGAAACCATGCTGGTTGCCGGAATTAATGATGATAATGAAAATATAAGTAATGTAGCCAGTTACATCAGCGAGTTACAGCCAGACAAGGCATATATTTCCGTGCCAACAAGGCCTACCAGCGAAACCCATATTCATCCACCGCAAGAGAAAGTCATTGTTCAGGCTCACACTATTTTCGAGGATAAAATCGACAAGGTCGAATGCCTGGTCAGTGACGAAGGAAATGCTTTTGCCTTCACGGGTAATATTGAGCAGGACTTGTTGAGCATTACCGCGGTGCATCCGATGCGTGAAGAGGCGGTGAATACAATGCTTGCAAAAGCGGGTGAACAATGGGCTGTGGTTGAAAGTTTACTGGCCAGTAACAAGCTGAAGTGCGTTGAATTTGCAGGTAAACGATTCTATGTGCGCTGCCTGCCAACGGGCGAATAAATACACACGTAACACACCTTTACTATTGACTGTTTACTCGCAAGGGCGACGAGATCTAACTGCTACGAATGCACCTTGTCCATAGCCTTCCTGTAAAGGCTCAATCGTCGTTACCTGGTCCAGTGTTTTGGATAAGGTCTGTACCCATGCCGGTTCGATGAATCCGGTTTTGGTCAGCAATTGTTCAACCTCGCTAGCCGAGTAGAAGCTGGCATCACGGTAAAAAACATTTTCGGCCTGGTGGGACAGATAGTGTTGACCAAGTTTGCTGGTGCGGTCGATAAAACCGATCACCAGTTGTCCACCCGGTTTCAGAACTCGATAGGCTTCCTGCAGCATGGCATTGACATCATCGACGAAACAGATGGTGGTGACACTTAGCGCGTAATCAAAGCTGTTGCTGGTAAAGGGCAGTGCTTCTGCGGTTGCGCAAACCGCGGATAGGCCTCTTTTTACAGCGTAGTTGAGTACTTCGTGTGCCGGGTCGATACCGACCTGCACACCCATTGGTGCGGCAAAACGCGCAGTACCAACGCCGATTGACAGCCCGGTTCCCTGCCACGGTAATAAGGCACGCACTGCCAGTAACTCTGAATGGTAGGCGTTGGCATGACGAACAAACCAGTCATCATAGCGTTTATGATATGTTTCAAAGGCTTCGGTTCTTGCCACAACTAAAAACCGGGTACGAGTTTTATTATCAACATTAAAAGCACACCTATAATGAAAGCCGTGTAATTGCTTATGTTTACCTTGATATCTTCATGTTTATTCACTTCGGGAACCAGGTCAGTCGCACCGATGTAGATAAAGTTTCCCGCTGCAAATGGAATTAAAAAGGAAATATCGAAGTTGAATGACATGGCATAAGTCACCAGGCCACCCACCAGGAAGGTCAAGGCGGACAGGACGTTGAATAAAAGCGCTTTGCCTTTTTCCCAGCCACCGTGTATCAGTACCCCAAAATCACCAAGCTCTTGCGGGATTTCATGCGCGGCGGCAGCGAGCCATGCCATAATTCCTAGCTGTATATCGACTAAAAATGTTCCGGCTATGGCCAGGCCGCCAATAAAATTATGCAGGCCATCGCCAAGCAGAATCAAATAGGTTAGCGGCTGTTTGCAGCTGGTCTGGGCGCGGTGGCAATGATGCCAATGCAGGAATTGTTCCAGCGCAAAAAACACGCAAAAGCCCAATAATATCCAGGCAAAAAACCAGATGTTGTTACCGTACGCATCAATTCCGGCAGGGATCATGTGGAAAAAAGCACCGCCGATCAGCGAGCCTGCGGCAAAGGCGACCAG
>JASFOS010000154.1:0-5152 GCA_050116415.1 Thioalkalispiraceae bacterium | reverse complement strand
ATTTTTCAGCAACCGCACAACATTAAGGAATATCATCATGGAAAAAATCGAGATCCAGGCGAGTAACATCAAATGTGGTGGCTGTGTAAGTAATGTTGAATCTGGCTTAAGCGGCCTGCAAGGTGTCAGCAAGGTCAGCGTAGACATTCCCAGTAACAAGGTTAGCGTTGAAGGCAGCGCCCTGGACAGGGCCGTCATCGAAGCCAAACTGGCGGAACTGGGCTACCCGGCCAGCTAGCTGCTGGCTAGAGCCGGTAACCGAGATGCTCCTCGATAAACTCGCGGATACAACCGTACCCACCATTACGGGTTAACACTACATCGACAATATCCTTGATCGAGTTCATGGCATCAGCGGGACAGCCACTGAAACCGACCCGCCTGATAATGTCACGGTCGTTGATATCGTCACCGATGTAGGCCACCTCGTCCATACTGATAGCCAGTTCCTGGCACCATTGTTCGAGAATCCCCAGCTTGGGCTCGGTACCCACATAGTATCTTTCGATATTCAGGGTCTTGGCACGCCCCTTGATAATATTGGTTTTGAAACCGGAACTGACCAGCCCCACCGGCACACCGTGCTTTTGCAATTCGATTATGCCGCGCCCATCCTTGGTATCGAAGCGTTTGAACTCTTCGCCGCTTTCCGTGTAATACATGCCGCCATCAGTCAACACGCCATCTACATCCAGTGCCAGGAACTTGATTTCCTTTTTTACCGTCATTTGCTTGCCCGTGTCTGCCTGGTCTAGATAATGGTGCGACCAATCGCTGAGGCAATCGGACGCAAGGTGCCCAACAACCCACGGAACGTATCATGATCCAGTTGCTGGGCTGCATCGGATTTGGCCACCGATGGATCCGGGTGTACTTCGATGAGCAAACCATCAACCCCCATCGCGGTACAGGCGCGCGCCAGGTCCGGGACACCGTAGCGATAACCCATAGCGTGGCTGGGGTCGAGGATGATAGGCAGGTTGGTGTATTCTTTCAGGTAAGCGACCCCGCAGAGATCCAGCGTGAAACGTGTCTTGGTTTCAAAGGTGCGGATACCGCGTTCACAGAGAATCACTTCGTCGTTACCCCCGGAGAGGATAAATTCGGCGGCTTGAACAAATTCCTGCAGGTTAGTGCCAAAACCCCGTTTTAATAAAATCGGTTTTCTCGCCTGGCCACAACGACGCAGGATACCCTGGTCATACATGGCCTTGGCACCAATCTGCACGATGTCAGCATATTCAATCACTTCATCCACATGCGTGGTATCACGTACCTCGGTAATGATATTCAGGTCATACTTGCTGCGCATCTTGTCGAGCAGTTTCAGGCCTTCAATACCCATACCCTGGAAGGTATAGGGTGAAGTACGTGGCTTATAACAACCGGCACGTAACGTTGAAATACCCAGTTCTTTCATTAACTCGGCCGACTGGGTGATCTGTTCCTCAGATTCTACCGAACAGGGGCCACCGATCACCATGGTGTTATTGGTGGTGCCGCCAATCTTTGTATCGTTTATATTGATTTCACGCGTGGTGCTAAAGTAATCCGCGCTGGATAACTGCATATCATTTGGGAACACCCAGCTTGCTTCAACCAGTGATTCATATTGTGCAGGGACTTCCTGCATCGCTGATGGCGTGACCAGCACATGGTAATCCGGCTTTTTAATGTGAAAGGCTTTCAAGTCTTCACAAATCTTTGGAAGATCAGCATCAGCAACACTGTTTTTCAAATGAATAATCATAACTCGCCTTTTATCAGGTTAAAGAAAGTTACCGCACCCGTTACCGTGTTTGCATCATCCACTACCGGCAAATAGGAGATAGGAAAACTCTGTTGTTTAATAAACTGTAATAATTCCATGACACTGAAATTTTCGTTGGCTCTGACCGGATCGCGGTTGGTCATATCTTCCACACTAATATCATTAAGGTTATCAATGTGTTTGAGCATGCCCTTACGCACATCGGCATTGGTGATCAACCCATCAAGTTTACCATTTTCATCAACCAGGATGGTAAAACCCAGCTTATGATCTTCGATGGATTGCAAAACACTGGCTACACTTCGCTCGCCTGGCTTTAATACAGGGATCTCATCGACACTGCGCATAAAATCCTTGACCTGGAAGTGAGAGGCGACCTCATCTTTACGCAAGCCCAGCATGGCTGCACCCATTGATTCACTCGCCATCAGGTAAGAACCGGAAACCGAGGCATAGACTCCCATGTTTCTCAGGATAAATGAGATCTCGGCATTGACACCACCATCGACATGAATCCGCTTGTTGGGATAACGCTGACGAAATTCACGAATTTTCTTGAAGGTTTGCTTGTTAAATTCACCACCACTCTTACCCGGTGTGGTCGCCATGAGCAGGATGAAATCAAACTTTTCACTGTATTGATCAAATACCGAGATATCGGTTTCCGAGGTAATCGCCAGCCCCAAACGGGATGTGACGCTGTCAGGGATATCCAGTTTTTCTTCCAGGTTCTCATACTGGAAGGTGACGTAATCCACATTTTGTGCGGCGATATCGGAGAAATACCGGCTCGGCCTGGGACTGATGATATGCAGGTCAATCGGGGTATGGCTTAATTCCCTGATGCGGGCGATATCTTCGAAAACGGCCGGGTTGTCATTGCAATCGATATGAAACAAATCGGCATGATGGGCATCAAGATCGCGGATAATTTCCTGCAAAGAATCTTGTTTACTGGAATAAACGGATGCTGAAATTTTCATATAGGGATTACAGACAAGCCTGAAATTAATACCGCTGTTGGTACGCCAAAAAGCCGGTCGCGCTACTTTACCCCACCAGCCGGAATATTTGCTCAGCAAACTACCCTTTGCCAGCCTCTGCTGTCAAGCAGCTGCCTGCCTGAAACCGGCGGAAACGGCGCTATTTCACATTAGTAAGCGTATATTACGCCTGTTTTTTGCAGAAGACTTCCATTATCATTCATTTTTCATCAACAATACATTTTTAAACCACAGAAGATGTTGATTTTATGAAAGATATTCTTGCCCGGGCCGCCCAGATTAAACTGGTCGTTTTTGATGTTGATGGGGTGTTGACGGATGGCAGCCTGTTTATCGGTGATGACGGAGAGGAGTACAAGGCATTTTTCTCCAAAGACGGCTTCGGTATGAAGCTGTTGCAAAATACCGGTGTCGAGATCGGTATCATCACGGCAAGAACTTCGCGCGTGGTACGGCACCGCATGGAAAGCATGAATATCAAGCATATCTATCAGGGCCGGCTGGAAAAGCTGCCTGCACTGGAAGAAATGGTCAAGCGGGTAGGCATTAGCTTCGATGAAACCGCTTACGTGGGTGATGACGTGATTGATTTACCTGCCATGCGCCGCGTCGGGCTGGCCATATCGGTGCAGGATGCCCATCCATTGGCAAAACAGCATTCACATTGGCAAACACCCAATCCGGGTGGTCGAGGCGCTGCACGTGATGTTTGTGAACTCATCATGGAGGCACAAAACACCCTGCAAGCCCAGTTTGACAAATACCTTTATGACTAGACGTTATTACATTTTCATTCTTGTTTTATTATTCGCCATCATCGCGTTAAGTGAGCGTTACTTGCCTACGTTTGAGGCATTGTCACTAAAAGCCAAACCACAAACCACGGCCAGTGACTTCTTTCTCGAAAATACCACCAGCACCGTGATGACCCACTCCGGTAAACCAGACTACATTGTCAATGCCAAACGAATGACACACTTCCCTGATCGGGATATCGTCGAACTAAAAAAAGTAAACTTTCAGCTCAAAAGAAACCAGCATGCCAACTGGTCAGCCGATGCCGAGCTCGGTATTATCGAAAAACGGGACAATATTATTCATCTTGAAGGCAATGTCATACTGCAACGTCCTGGCGCTGAAAATATTGAAGCCATTAAACTGACAACACCCGAATTACATATTTACAGTAAACAGGACTATGCCGAAACCGAGGCCCCGGTAAAGATCGATAGTGGTAATAATCAGATCACGGCCGTGGGTATGCGTTTGTATTTGAAAGAAGGACGTATCGAATTCCTTTCCACGACACGAGGCACTTATTATGCTCCGCGTTCATGATGGCTTAACATTACCCGCAATGCTGGTCATGCTGGGGCTGTTGATACTTCCCGGCCTGGCGACGAGTGACGAACAACTGCCTATATATATAGAGTCTGATAGCTTGACGGTTGATGATGCGAAAGGTGTCGGTCATTACACCGGGCATGTCAGGTTGTCACAGGGCAGCCTGCTCATCAAGGCTGATGATATCAAGGTGTACATGAAAGATAACCGGCTGGACAAAATGATCATTATCGGTGACCCTGCCCATCTCAACCAGAAACCAAAGCAACAGCATCCTGTGTCCGCGGAGGCAAAACGTATAGAATACCTGGCAGACAGTGATATCATAAAACTTTACGGCGATGCACAGGTCCGCCAGGGCACCCAGAATATAACGGGTGAATTTATTCAATATAATCGCCGTACCTCACTGATCAATGCCAATGGCAATAAAAACAAAAAGGATCGTGTCAATATCACGATTACCCCGCAAAAAGAGTCAACTTCTCCATGACGACATTATCTGCGCAAAATTTGGCCAAACGTTATAAACGACGTGATGTGGTCAAAGATGTCAGCCTGGAAGTCAGCAGTGGTGAAATTGTCGGTTTACTGGGCCCTAATGGCGCCGGCAAAACCACGTCTTTTTACATGGTGGTGGGCCTGGTATCGGTCGACCAGGGCCACATTATGCTGGATGGCCGTGACATCACCAATATGCCCATGAACCAACGTGCCCAGCATGGTATCGGCTACCTGCCCCAGGAGGCCTCGATTTTTCGCAAGCTCAGCGTCAGTGAGAATATCCTGGCCATTTTGCAGACCCGTAAATCACTCACCCCGGCGCAACAACAGCAACAGCTGGATGAACTGCTGGAAGAATTGCACATTACCCATATTCGCAATAACCTGGGAATGAGCCTGTCGGGCGGCGAGCGGCGACGCGTCGAGATCGCCCGCGCCCTGGCTACCGAGCCGGATTTTATCCTGCTGGATGAACCGTTTGCCGGCGTCGACCCCATCTCGGTACTGGACATCCAGAGTATCATTCGCC
>JASFOS010000153.1:0-5169 GCA_050116415.1 Thioalkalispiraceae bacterium | reverse complement strand
CATATGATGCGCGGAAGCGCGGCTGTTGCAATAAGCGCAAGGCTCGCTTGCCGCGGCGCATTTCCAGGCGCACCTGGTTAATCCAGATTTCACGCATCGGGAAACTGAAACGCTTGGGCAGCGTGACATAGCTGACCTGCTCGCGGGTGATGTCATCCCCCGCCACCTGCATGGCCTGCAAGGGTGTCATGCCCTGTTGCTGTAACAGGCCGGCCTGCTGGCGCACCGGTAACCATAACAGCGCGGCAAACAGGAACGCCGGGGTGACCGGCTTGTCCTGCTGGATACGTGTGTCGGTATTGGCCAGCGCCTGGCTAATAAAGCGATCGCTGTAGTCGTCATCCTTGAGCAAGGGTGAGGTCAACGGAAACAGGTACTGCAACAAGTCATGTTCTTTCAACAGGTGATAAGCGCTAACCCCGTGACCGGAAAGAAACAGTTTTAATATCTCGTCGAACAGGCGCGCGGCAGGCACATTGGCCAACAACTTGCCCTGCTCGGCGATCAGCCTGTCGATGGTTTCATGCAGTTGAAACTCGAGCTTTGCCGCGAAACGGATGGCCCGTAGCATCCGCACCGGGTCTTCCTTGAAACGCACCATCGGGTCGCCGATCAGTCGTAACTTGTGCTGTTTCAAATCCTGCAGGCCGCCGGTATAGTCCACCACCGAGAAATCCGCGATGTTGTAATACAGGGCGTTGACGGTGAAATCACGGCGCATAGCGTCTTCTTCGACCGTTCCGTACACGTTATCACGCAGGATCATGCCGTTTTCCACCACGCCTTCACCCTCCCCGTTTTCATGATGACCACGGAAAGTCGCGACCTCGATGATCTCCCGGCCAAAGTGCACGTGCGCCAGGCGAAAGCGTCGGCCAATCAGGCGGCAGTTGCTGAACAGCGCCCTGACTTCTTCCGGGCTGGCATCGGTAGCCACGTCGAAGTCCTTGGGATGTTTTCCCAGCAACAGGTCACGTACCCCGCCACCCACCAGGTAGGCCGCATAACCCGCCTTTTTCAGGCGATAGAGCACCTTGAGCGCCGGCTCACTGATGTCTTTGCGCGAGATATTATGTTCTGCGCGGGGAATAATAACGGGTTGATGTGTAATGCTCTTAACCTTGGCTTTTACAAGTCAATAAAGGTCAATGATACCACTTCAACCGGCTGAGAATGAATATGCTCGCAGGCTATGATCAAAAAAACCCGCTGCAGGATTTTATCCTGAGCGGGTTTTACCTCATCAAGCGATGTGGGGGGAAGCGTTAATCGAAATCCGCGACCAGCGAGTCACGCACGTTACGTGGAATCGGGGTTTGCGAGACGCTCAGGTTGTCATGGTCAATGCCCATATTGATATCCACGCCGCCCTTGGCCGCCTCGATCATTTCCGGGCCAAGTTCAAAACGCATGAAATGCACAGAGGAGGTTTTTTCCTCGGTTTCACGTTCAAGATCTTCATCGGCAATCGCGTAACATTTATCAAAGCCTTCGACCTGCACCCAGACCTTGTCTTCAACCCCGATCAAATTGGCCAATGCTTTCTTGCGTTCCTCGACATCCTCATACTCGATCATGTAGGTGGCTTTCAGGTTACGGCCATCCGGGATCAGCGGGTTATAGGCTTCCAGTTCCTCGTTGATGCCCTCTGCTTCGAAGATTTTTTCAATACGCAGCATTTCCTGGACCTGGTACTGCATGGTCAGGCGATCTTCAAAATACAGGGTATGATGAGGATCCAGGTAAACCTGGCGGTTTTTCTTGTGTTCCAGTACTTTTGCCCTGAAATCCGCACGCTGCTCGGCATACTGCTCCAGGCTATATAAATCATCGCGTGTTAATTTTTCCATTGTGTTTTCCTTTCGTCATTCCCGCGCAGGCGGGAATCCAGTAATTAAACAAAGATGGATTCCGGCCCACAGGCCGGAATGACATTAAGTCATTGTATTAAATACCGTAGGCCTTACGTAACAGGCTAACGGGATGTTCAGCCACTGTGCCATCGCGCAAGCCATTTTCTATCTGGTGGCCGGCCATAATACAGTCACTGGTGAGGTGATCCGCCTCGGCTTTTTTCACCTTGTTAACAATCGGTCGGCAGATCTTCATCGAGGTCTCGTGGAATTCCTTTTTCACCGCGTAGGTACCGTCATGACCTGAACAACGCTCGTGGATATCGATCTCGGTATCCGGCACCAGGTTCAAGGCATCACGGGTTTTATTACCGATCTGCTGTACACGCTGGTGACAGGCCACATGATAGGACACCTTGCCCAGCTTGTTTTTAAAGTCGGTTTTCAACTGGCCTTCCTTGTGGCGCAGCATCAGGTATTCAAACGGATCGAAAAACGCTTCTTTCACTTTTTGCACATCCGCATCGTCCGGGAACATTAACGGCAGTTCCTGCTTGAACATCAGGGCACAGGAAGGAATCGGCGCAATCAGGTCATAACCTTCATCCACCAGATTGGCCAGCATCGGGATATTGGCATTCTTGGCCTCTTCAACCGCGTCAAGATCACCCAGTTCCAGTTTGGGCATGCCACAGCATTGTTCTTTCTCGGCAATCACCACGGGGATACCGTTATGTTCCAGTACCGCGACCAGGTCTTCGTTCATGCCGGGTTCGTTGCGGTTACCGTAACAGGTTGAAAACAGCGCCACTTTACCCCGGGTCTTGTCACCGGCGACCGCCTGCATGCCTTGTGTGGGCTTAAAGCGACTACGGAACGGCTTGCTTTCATACCTGGGCAGGATAGCGTCGGCATGAATACCCATGGTCGCTTCCATGACCTTGCGCACCGGCTTGAGCTTGTTCGCGGCATTCACGACCTGCGCCACCACCGGGATGCCGGCCAGGCTGCCGACGGTATCGGTACTGGACAGCATCTTGTTGCGGAAACTGGTGCCCTGTTTCTTGAAATGCACTGCCTTGGCACGCAGCATGGTGTGGGGGAAATCCAGGTTCCATTCATGGGGGGGCACATACGGACACTTGGTCAGGTAACACAGGTCACACAGGTAACAGTGATCGACCACTTTCCAGTAATCCTGCTTGGCAACGCCGTCCACTTCCATGGTGTCGGACTCATCAACCAAATCAAATAAAGTCGGGAACGAATTACACAGACTCACACAACGCCGACAACCATGACAAATGTCAAAAATGCGTTCCAGTTCGGCAAACAGCTTATCTTCATCCCAGAAATCTTTATTCTTCCAGTCAAGAGGATGACGTGTAGGTGCTTCCAGACTGCCTTCACGAGTTGTTGGTGTACCAGCCATGATGTTTTCCTTTTTATTTGATTTAACTGATTGTGGGTCAAGAGTGAATAGGGCCAGTACAAACCGGCCCTATCCTGCTCAAAACATCAACCCGAAATTAAGCGTCCAGGTTATCCAGTGCTTTCTGGAAACGGTTGGCGTGAGAGCGTTCCGCTTTACCCAGGGTTTCAAACCAGTCAGCGATTTCGTCGAAACCTTCATCGCGGGCAGTTTTTGCCATGCCTGGGTACATGTCAGTGTATTCGTGGGTCTCACCGGCGATAGCGGCTTTCAGGTTGTCCGAAGTACCACCGATGGGCAGACCCGTGGCGGGATCACCACACTCTTCCAGGTATTCCAGGTGACCGTGCGCGTGGCCGGTTTCACCTTCTGCGGTTGAACGGAATACAGTTGCGACATCGTTGTAACCTTCAACGTCCGCTTTTGCTGCAAAGTACAGGTAACGACGGTTAGCCTGGGATTCACCCGCAAACGCGTCTTTCAGGTTTTCTTCAGTTTTGCTGCCTTTCAGAGACATAGTTAGTACTCCCCTATCAGGTTATGGTTAATTAATGGTCACTTCCATGACCATTGCTCAAGATTTAGACTAATTCTAAAACTGGGATAAACAATAGTGCAACATCGATGGATGTTCAAGTCTATTTTTTAAAATTATTCTAAACATTGATTTAGATCATCCAGGGACAAATAAACATCGGATTTGACCCGCCCGTACTGCTTGGGCTAACGTAGCGGCGCTTGAATTTAATTGCTGGGAAGTAAACAGACCGTGCCAAAAAAAGCTGCCAAGAAATCCAAAACCGACGCGTTGCCTGACTTTGAAAAATCCCTCAAGGAACTGGAAAAGCTGGTCGAACGTATGGAACAGGGCGAACAAAGCCTCGAGCAGTCTCTCAAGGATTTCGAAACAGGCATTGCCCTCACCCGCCAGTGCCAACAGGCCCTGCAACAAGCCGAACAGCGAGTCCAGCAATTGATCGCCCAGAATGGCCAGGACCAACTGGTCCCTTTTGAAGAAGACTGAAAAGCCCGATGCTTGACTGGAAAGCCCTGCAAACCCAGTGGCGCGAACGTGCCGATAAGGCCTTTGACCACTGGCTACCCGATGAAAAGCTCGCCCCCGAAACCCTGCACCAGGCCATGCGCTACTCGGTGATCAATGGTGGTAAGCGCGTGCGTCCCATACTGGTGTATGCCGCCGGTAAAGCCCTGGGAATCGATGAATCACGGCTGGATGCGCCGGCGGTGGCCATCGAGCTGATTCATGCCTATTCACTGGTTCATGATGACCTGCCGGCCATGGATGATGATGACCTGCGCCGAGGCCAGCCCACCTGTCACAAGGCCTTTGATGAAGCCACCGCGATCCTGGTCGGCGATGCCTTGCAGGCGCTGGCATTTCATGTGCTGGCCGAGGGGCTGGATGACAGCCTGCCGGTCAAGCAGGTGCGCGACATTATCAATACCCTGGCCCTGGCCAGCGGTTCACGCGGGATGGCCGGAGGCCAGGCCATCGACCTCGCCTCGGTGGGTAAAGAGCTCAACATTGCCCAGCTGGAAAACATGCATATTCACAAAACCGGGGCCCTGATTCGTGCCAGCGTGCGCATGGGGGCCCTGTGTAAACCGGGTATCGACAAAGCTTCGCTCGACAAGCTGGATCACTATGCCAAGTGTATCGGGCTGGCATTCCAGATACAGGATGACATTCTCGACGTGGAAGCGGATACCGAGACCCTCGGCAAAACCCAGGGTTCGGACATTGCCCGCAACAAACCGACCTACCCGGCCCTGCTGGGCCTGGATGAAGCCCGGCAAATAGCCAGCGAACTGGTGAACGATGCCATCGCTTCCCTGGCGCCGTTTGGCGAGGCGGCCCAGCCC
>JASFOS010000152.1:0-5217 GCA_050116415.1 Thioalkalispiraceae bacterium | reverse complement strand
TACCGGCAGTATCCAGTGCAATCAAAACCGCAAAAGTAATAAAAATGACTTTTACCAGTTTGCTCAGGGCAACCTTGAGACTGGCATTGAGGTTTTGCGATGACTTTAAACGTTTTTCAATCGTGTTAGATAACCATATCGCGAGGGTGAAAAACAGGGCGATAAACAGGATAAAATTGATAATGCTGAGCAGGGTAATTTTATTACTGCCCAGCTTGAAACCGATTCCCTGCAAGGTTTCCATTACCACGGGCAGCCAGTCAAGCAGGTAGAGCGCTACCATCAACCAGATCAGGGTACTGATAATATTTTCCCATGCCTTGAGTAAAGGCGATGGTGCAAAGCCTTTACGTAATATATAAAAAATAATACGGATAGTTGCCAACGATAGGAGCAGGGTGATCGCGATATCCAGGAACTGGGCAGGTAGTTGAATGGCATGTAAAATAGCTTTGCCAAGCAGGATCAACAGCAGGGCAGTAATGGGGAAAACCAGTCGCTTGATGGTTTTTAAAGTGATTCTTTTAAGTGATTTAATATCTTCTGCGCTGGTAGATGCGGTAAAATAGTTACTAAGTTTATGGGATATGAAGTAGGCAACGATCAATGAACCCAGGATAATGCCTACCTGCCACCAGTTATCGCGTGTATCAAGGTCGAGAACCTCAAACCAGAATGCCGATATAAATTCGTTGAACTTATCCATGGAATCACCGGGTTCGGAAACAGTAATTCGTTTAATCATAGTCTCAAGTTAACCCTGACAACAAGTAAATAATGAACAGTCATAGTGAAAAACCGTTTTATCGTCGCATCCGTTCCTTCGTGAAGCGCGAGGGTCGTTTGACCCGGGGGCAGCAACGTGCACTGGATGAACTATTTCCTGTATACGGATTCAACTCGGGAGAAGGGATTCTTGATTTAGATGAAAAGTTCGGCCGCAAGGCGGCCAGGATTCTTGAAATCGGTTTTGGTAACGGCGCTTCGCTGGCTGAAATGGCCAGGACACATCCAGAAAATGATTACCTGGGTATCGAGGTTCATCGGCCTGGTGTTGGTAACCTGCTTTTACAAATCGAGAAAGATTCGATTAGCAATATTCGGGTAATGTGTGATGACGCGGTGGAGGTGCTGGAAAACAATATTGCCGATGAAACATTGGATGCGGTGTACCTGTTTTTTGCCGATCCCTGGCATAAGAAAAAGCACCACAAGCGCCGTATCGTGCAGCCAGCATTTGCACAATTGCTGCGAAACAAACTCAAGTTAAATGGCATTTTTCATATGGCCACCGACTGGCAGGATTATGCCGAGCACATGATGGAAGTAATGAGTAACGCGCAAGGTTTTGAAAATACAGCCGGGACCGGCAATTATATTGAGCGCCCCGACTATCGTCCGTTGACCAAGTTTGAACAACGCGGCCAGCGCCTTGGCCATGGCGTGTGGGACCTGGTATTCAGAAAGATAGCTTGAAAAGGAAAGTATTATGCCGGTTGTGATCGTGAGCGTGGTTTTTGTGATTTCGGCAGTTGCCTGTCATGTGATTGCCAGAAACAAAGGCGAACGCGCTGCTTACTGGGGAGTAGCGGGATTATTACTTGGTCCACTGGCGGTGTTTTATTTACTATTGTTTAAATAGTACGACATGACCCTGCATCATCCCATCTGGTTCATGCGTCATGGACAAACCAACTACAACGAACTTGGTTTGTGCAATGATGATCCTGCCAAAGATGTCCACCTGACCGAACAAGGTATAGCTCAAACCGAGCGGGCTGCAGAACAACTTAGAGACAAACCACTAAAGCAAATTATTGTTTCACCGTTATTACGCACACGTCAGACCGCCAATATTATCAACCGGTATCACGATGTGCCGGTTATTGTTAAAGACGAGATCATCGATATTCATTCCGGGTTTGATAGCAAGCCGGTTGCCGATTACTTCGCGGCTATTGCACCCGACCGGTTGCACCTCAAGTTCAACAACGGCGAGTCATTGCTTGAGCACAAGCAACGTATCATTGGGTTTCTTGAAAAACTTATAGAGCATAAGCCGCAAGGTGTTCTGGTGGTTGCCCACGAGGAAACCCTGCGTGTGGTTAGCGCTTACTTCGAGTCACTTGGTGACGAACAAATGCTTGAGCTACACTTTAATAATTGCGAGATATTACAATATGAAGCAGGGGATTAAACCAGAATAATATGTTGATCCAGCGCAAGGTTTTATAAATGGAGTGGTCTACCATGTGTAGGAGAATTGAATTTAATGGAGGGAGTCGTTATGAAAGCAAATGTTGGTGGTATTGATAGGGTTATCCGTATCGTGGTCGGGATTGTATTAATAAGCCTGGTGTTCATCGGGCCCAAAACGCAATGGGGCTGGATAGGGCTGATTCCGCTGTTGACCGGGGTGTTCAGCTTTTGTCCTTTATACCCGCTGATTGGCTTCAGTAGCTGTAAAAAGAATCCAGGTAGCTAGTCCCATAGCCAGGCGGCGCCACGAACGCCGCTTGAATCTCCATGCCTGTTTGGCAGCAGCCGGGTATTTACCTGGTCTGAAAAAATATACTTGCCCCATAGTCCGGGCACATTCTGATACAGGCGGCTGATGTTAGACATGCCGCCACCCAGTACAATAACATGCGGGTCAAGGATATTTATTACGCCCGCCAGTGCCCGTGCCATGCGATCCTCGTAAAGTTGCAGGGCATGTTCAGCCTGTTGATGGTTCTGGCAGGCCAGCTCGACGATCTGTGGCGCTTCAAGCAGTTGCCCGGTTTGTTGTTGAAAGGCATTGACCAGGCCCGGCCCGGACAGGTAGGTTTCGATGCAACCATGCTTGCCACAGTAGCAGGCAGGTCCCGGTAATTCAGAACCAGATGGCCATGGCAGGGGATTATGTCCCCATTCGCCGGCGATCGCATTTGTGCCCACCAGTAACTGCCGGTTTACCGCAATACCGCCGCCGGTCCCGGTGCCAATGATGACACCAAAAACAATTTCAGCATCCTTGCCAGCCCCGTCAGTGGCTTCAGACATTACAAAGCAGTTAGCATCGTTGGCAACGCGAATTTTGCGCTGCAGTTGTTTTTCCAGGTCCTTTTGCAGGGCCTGGCCGATCAGCCAGGTTGAATTGGCATTTTTCACCTTATCGGTACCTGGCGCGATAGCGCCGGGAATGCCGAGCCCCACGCTTCCGGCCTGTCCGGTATGTGCCTCAATCAACTGGACCAGTTCGACTATGGCGTTTATGGTTGCCGGATAATCCTGTTGTGGGGTGCTGATGCGCCGGCGAAACAGTTCATCACCCTTGTCGTCCAGCGCGATGCCCTCGATTTTTGTTCCGCCCAGGTCAATTCCTATACGCATTATAATTTCTATGTAACAATGTTTGTGGTTTACGATTATACGTTCAGCAATGAAAAAAGAAATGCAAAATAGCCGGTACCAGGTTGCCATGTCAGTACGCGATTACGAGTGTGACATACAAGGCATTGTCAATAACGCGGTATACCAGAACTACCTGGAGCATGCGCGTCATGAATATCTCAAGAGTGTCGGAATAAATTTTGCCGAATTAGCACAGCAAGGCATCAACCTGGTGGTGGTCAGGATTGAGCTGGATTACAAACTTCCATTACGAACAGGTGATGATTTCTTTGTCACGGTAGAAATGCAGCGTGAGTCACGCGTCAAGTTTGCTTTTGAACAGAAAATTCATCGAGCCCATGACGAGCAATTAATGTTAAGTGGGCGGGTGATTGGTACCGCGTTAGCAGATAATGGCAGGCCAAAAATTCCCGAAGCACTGCAAGCCATGTTCAGCGATTAGCAGGTTTCAAAGCAGGTGTTTTCTACCGGCCATATGTAAACCGTTGTTTTACCAAACCTGATGATTTTGCAACGATTTTAACCCGGCATGCGTATTTCCAGGTTGCTAAATTTTTTCAGAATTTGACTTCAGTCCGCCCCAGATTGACCGATATCCTAAACTAGCCCCGCGGTAAACGTGGAGAAATATCGTCATTGTAAAGGGTGGAGTAATGGTACAGTCAGACAGGACTTTACTGGTGATTGATGATGTCGAGGAGAACAGGGACATCCTCAAGCGGCGTCTTGAGAAGCAAGGCTACCATATTGAAGTGGCTGGTGATGGGCAGGAAGGCCTGTTGCTACTGAATAAAAAAAGGGTCAGCCTGATCCTGCTCGATCTCAACATGCCGGTGATGAATGGTTTTACTTTCCTGGAGAAAGTGAAGAATAACAAGCGGTTCGCAAACATCCCGGTTGTGATTGCCACTTCATTCGATGATGAAGAAACGGCCAATGATTGCCTGGCATTTGGTGCCAGTGGTTACATTACCAAACCTTATGATATGCAACAGGTTATGAGTCAGATAGATCATTGCCTGGCAAGCTAGCCGGCAACAGCACTAAACTAACAGCTCGGTGTCATCATGCTGGTAGGCCGGGCTACAGCAGCAGAGGATTTTCAAATCCTGTTCACCCGTGTTTTCGATGCAATGAGCATCTCCTGGCGAGATACAAACCGTGTCACCGACAGTGACCTCAAACTGTTCGTCATTGAGTGTAATCATGCCCTTGCCCTGGGTGACATGATAAAGCTCTTCGCTTCTGGCATGCCTGTGAAGTAATGTTTTTATCCCGGCGGGAACAACCGCTTCGGCCAGGCTCTGGTTCTTGTTGCCATGTTGCGCCGGATGCATCAGTTCACGGATTATGGAACCGTCCTTGGTAATATAATTTTTTATATCTGGATAGTGTGTATGCTGTTTCATGTTTCAGGCCGGTAATTTTGAATCCGATCAAGACGTATGCAGTGTTGTCTGCGCTGTTGATCTTCCACGATTAAAAACTCCTGGTTATTCCGGGTCACCAGGTCCCTGGGTAAAACGATAGCGCTATGCTGGTTGCCCTGCTCGTCGCTCCACGTCATCGCAAGCCGCTTGCGATGCATGATATATAACTCGTACTCCGAGTGCGTGGTACAGCTTACAGGTGTATAGGGTGTTTCATTATCCACGATTCATTCCGGTAGAAACAGGCTCACCAGGTCATTCAAATATTGCATGCCTTTGCTGGTGGGTTTTATACGATGTGTTTGCCATTCAATCCAGTTTTTCTGCTGAGCTTCTCGTAGTGGTTTTTCTATTATAGGAATTTGTAAGCCGCTATGCTCGCTGAATAATG
>JASFOS010000151.1:0-5223 GCA_050116415.1 Thioalkalispiraceae bacterium | reverse complement strand
CCTGACATGAATGTCCAAAGCAGTGTCATTGAAGCCTTGACCAAAAAAAGGGATGACAGGCTGATTTCCAACCTGGTGCATGTACTGCAAGATGAATCAGAATATGTACGGCGCGCGGCTGTCGAAGTACTCAACGAAGTCTCTGATCCAAGCTCGATTAAAGAATTACTGAGTGCCATGCGAGATAGTGACTGGTGGGTCAAGGTGCGTGCCGCCGATGCACTGGGTAGCATTGGTGGCCCCAGGGTGGTCGATGCAGTTATCGGGCTGCTGTCCGACGAGGACGAATTTTTACGCCGTACCGCGGTTGAAATACTCAACTCCTTGAAAGATGAACGTGCTTTTGATCACCTGGTCAAAGCACTCCAGGATGAGGACTGGTGGGTACGTGAACGTGCCGCCGATGCCCTGACCAAGCTGGGTGATCAACGCGCCACCCGTGCCTTGTTAGAAATGATGAATACTCATCCGGATTCCGCCGGGGTGGCGGCCAAGGCTCTCGCCGAACTTGGCGATCAAACTGCCGTGCAACCCCTGATTGACGCGTTAGCAAGCAGCAACGAGGAGACCAGGAAAGACCTTATCCAGTCACTGAACCAGTTGGCCACGCCTGAAAACCGCTCAATGATTCAGCAGGCGATAAACAATCTCTCCGGCAGCCACAGCACCATGTCAAAACCCGCCCCGTCTAGTGAGACTGAAATGGATACCGTGGCGGTTAACCTTGGCCAGGAACTGTCTTCACCCAGTCAGTCCAATCCATCACAAACCGGTTCACAGTCTGCTTCCCAGCCGGCGCCGCCTGCTTCCGGTGCCTTTGAGATCATTGATGCCGACTCACTGAAACCCGGTCATGTAATCCAGGACCGCTACGAGGTGATCAAAAAAATCGGCAAAGGTGCATTCGGGGTGGTATTGCTGGTTAAGGATAAAATGGTCGACGAGGAAATCATCCTCAAGTTCCTCAACCCTCACATGGTATCGGATCAAACCATCATCGATCGCTTCATTCATGAGTTACGTTTTTCACGCAAGTTAACCCATGAAAACATCATTCGTATCTATGACTTTATTACCTTTGGAAGGTCCTATGCCATCAGCATGGAATACTTCAAGAGTCACTCACTTTCCGCGGAAATCAAGAAGCATAAACCGATAGATATCGCACGTAACATAAAAATCATCATTGATATCTGCAAGGGTTTGAGTATTGCGCATGCGGCCAACGTGGTGCACCGTGACATCAAGCCGGCGAACATCCTGGTTAATGATCAGGACGTGGTCAAGATCGTGGATTTCGGCCTGGCCGCGGCAACCATGTCCGGTGATGCACGCATGACCAAGAGCGGTGTGCTGGTCGGTACGCCAACTTATATGGCGCCGGAACAGGTACGGGGTCGCGCTATCGATACCCGCACAGATATTTATAGCCTGGGTATCGTCATGTATGAACTGTTCACAGGCAAAGCACCTTATAAGGGTGAAGACCATATGGCCACCCTGTTCATGCACGTGGAAGGCGGCGCCAAGCCACCCTCGACCATTAACCCCAGGATCTCCGAGTACCTGGATAAAGTCATTATGAAGGCAATTCACGTTGATCCTAAAGAACGCTACCAGACCGTCGATGAACTACGTCGTGACCTGGTAATGGCGCTGGCCAAGGAAGCAAGCTAATGGCACGTATTGATGCATTCCTGAAACTGGGTCGAGAACAGGGTTGTTCGGATATTCATCTTGCGGTTGGTATGCCACCCCTGATCCGCTTGCAGGGTGATCTGACACCTATCAAGTACCGCAATCTTTCACGCGATGAACTGGAAGACCTGGTCAAGGAAATTCTGACCCGGGAACAGCATGAGCATTTTAACAAAGGTCGTGATATCGACTTTTCCTACGATACCGAGGATGGCCGTTACCGTGCCAACCTGTACCGCAAAATAAGCGGTCCGGGAGCCACCTTCCGCGTGGTTTCCCCCACCATCCCGACGCTGCAGGAACTCAACCTGCCACCGGTCATCGAAAAATTATTGCACGCACACCAGGGGCTGATCCTGGTCACCGGGGCAACCGGTACCGGTAAAACCACTACCCTGGCGGCGATGATCAACTGGCTCAACGAAAATCGCCGCTACAACATCATTACCCTGGAAGATCCGATCGAGTATATTCACGACAGCAAGCAATCCCTGGTGATCCAGCGTAGCGTCGGCACCCATGTGCCAAGCTTTGCCGATGGTTTGCATGCCGCGTTACGTGAAGACCCGGATGTTATCCTGGTCGGTGAATTACGTGATCCGGAAACCATTACCATGGCCATGGAAGCGGCAGAAACCGGTCACCTGGTACTGGGCACCTTGCACACCACCTCGGCAACCAAAACCCTGGATCGCATCATTGATGCACTACCGGGTGAACAGAAGGCCCTGGCTGCCACGTTTTTATCACAGCATCTTAAAGGTGTTATCAGCCAGAAGCTGGTGCGCAGTGCCGATGGTCGTTCACGTAAAGCTATCCTGGAAATACTGGTGAACACCCCGGGCATCTCGAACCTGATCCTGAATAACAAGATCTTCCAGATACCGGCCAACCTGCAAACAGGTCGGGAACAAGGCATGCAATTGATGGATCAGGCCTTGCTCGAAGCCATCCAGAACAAGGAAATCGACCCGGATGACGCCTATGTCCATGCAACCGACAAGAAGCAATTCCAGCGCTTTGTCACGGATGCGGAATTACTTCCACAAATAAATCTTTCGGTATCCTGATATGGCACGTCTCGATGCATTTCTCGACCTGGTCGTTAAACAAAAGGGTTCTGATTTACACCTGATATCAGGCAATCCACCGCGTATCCGTGTGAACGGTGAAATGTACCCGGTCAAGTACCGCGAACTGAGTGCCGATGAAACCCATGACTTGCTCATGGAGATCATGCCGGAAATTGCCAGGAACAATTATGAAAAAGTCCAGGGCGCGGATTTTGCCTACGAGGCAGAAGGCCTGGCGCGTTTTCGCGTGAATGTGTTTCAGCACCTGTCAGGCATTGGCGCGGTATTCCGCGTGATACCCACCGAGATCCAGTCGCTTAACCAGCTGGGTTTGCCACCGGCTCTGAAGAACATCGCGCGTCAGCGTAAAGGCCTGATCCTGGTCACCGGCCCCACCGGCTCGGGCAAGTCCACCACCCTGGCCGCGATGCTGGATTTCATTAACCAGGAACGTAAAGGCCACATCATCACCATCGAGGATCCCATCGAGTTTATTCATGAAAATAAAGGCTGCCTGATGAGCCAGCGTGAGGTCGGCACTCACACCGAGCATTTTGCCGATGCGCTGCACTCTGCGCTGCGCGAAGATCCTGATGTCATCCTGGTCGGCGAGCTACGCGACCTGGAAACCATCCACCTGGCAGTCACCGCGGCCGAGATGGGGATACTGGTGATGGCCACCCTGCATACCAGTAGCGCGGCTTCGACGGTTGACCGCATCATCAACGTGTTCCCGCCCGAGGAAGAGGCCTTTATTCGCACCATGCTATCCACCTCGCTGTGTGCCGTGGTCTCGCAGCAATTACTCAAGACCGCCGATAACAAGGGCCGGGTCGCGGCAATTGAAATCATGATTAACAATGCCGCCATTTCGAACTGCATTCGTGAAGGCAAAACCGAGCAAATTGAAAACATTATCCAAAGTGGCGCCATGCAAGGCATGCAACGCATGGATACCGCCATTCGCCGCCTGCTCGATGCTGAAAAAATCACCGGCGAGGAGGCCTACAGCAAAGCCCAGACCAAGGGTGATTTTGAGCATTTACGCAATAATATCGAGGAGCCGGATGAAGAAGGTGGAATGGCCAGGTAACGGGGCTATCTTCCCGGGTATTTCTTTGGCTATAATCCAACGACCAGAAGGAATTTGTATGTACAGGAGAATAGTGTGAGTAAGCTGATCCAGACGTTAGATGGTGCTGTTGTGCGTGAACATGAAATCGACAAAGACAGCATCAGCATTGGCCGAAAACATGGAAATGATATCCAGCTCAATGACCTGACGGTCAGCGGTCGTCATGCCCTGGTGACCAGCATGGGCGAACATGTCTACGTCGATGACCTGGGCAGTACCAACGGTACCCTGTTAAACGGTGCGCGTGTTGCCAAGTCCATCATCAAGCACGGTGATGTCATCCAGGTCGGTAACTTCCAGTTCACCTATTTCGCTGAAGAAGATACCGAGTATGAACCCACCATGTTCATCCAGGCTGAAATCGAAGATACCAAAATCATCGATACCAACACGGTAAGCACACCCGCGGTCGCCAAAGGTGAACGCCTGGCGGGGGTGAAAATCAAAAATGGTCCATTGGCCAAGAAAGTGCTGGAACTGCGCAAACCCTTCAATACCATTGGTTTCAACGGCATGAAAATGGCCATGATTGCCCGCAACGAGAATAACTATACCATCTCGATTTTAAAAACCACCAAGTTGCGTCGTGAATCAGATATGCCGAAAGTCAACGGTCAACCCATCACCAGCGATGCGCGTAAACTCAAAGAACACGACATTATCGAGCTGGCCGGTACCCAGATGGAATTTTTCTACTTCCACTAAACTTTCAAGCGGTGACGTATAAGCTGGCGAAGATCAGCCGCGAACACGTAGGCCGCCGGTATAGTGAACAGGGTTACCAGGGTGGCAAATGCCAGCCCCCAGGAAAGCGCCAGCGCCATGGGTGACACAAACGGATCCATACCACCCCAGCCATAGGCCGTTGGCAACAAGCCAACCACGGTGGTGGTGGCTGTCAGGATCACCGCCCGCAAACGACGCCGCCCAGCCTGCATCGCGGCTTCAAAAGCATCAATACCCTTCTCCCTGGCTCGTTGAATGAACACCACCATGATCAAGGAGCTGTTTACCACTACCCCGGTCAGCGCCACCATGCCCATGGTAGAGAAAAACGATAACGGCATCGGCTTCCAGAACAGGTCATGCAAATAAAAACTGATGATGATACCCACCACCCCGAACGGGATCGCCAGCATCACGATAAACGGGTACGACAGGTTGTTAAACTGGATCACCAGGATAAAGAAGATCGCGACCAGGGCAAAACCGAACGAGTATTTCAGATCCGCAAAAGATTCCTGGTTTTTCTCTGCCTCACCACCGTAGTTCACCTTTACCTTGTCCTTGTAACCCGCCAACCAGCTATCTTCATCT
>JASFOS010000150.1:0-5223 GCA_050116415.1 Thioalkalispiraceae bacterium | reverse complement strand
TCCCGCAAGGAAATGGTATTCCCATACGATTTGGACATTTTCTGTCCATCCAGCCCCGGCATTTTCGAGGCCGGGGTCAACAGGGATTCCGGCTCGGGCAGGATAATACGCCCGCCACCTTCCAGGTAACCGAACAGGCGTTCCTTGTCACCCAGGGTGATATTGGCCTGTTCGTCGAGTAACGCGCGTGCCGTAGCCAGCGCCTCAACATCACCTTTTTCTTGAAAAGACTTGCGTAAGCTATTGTATAGCTTTGCATTTTTCTTTCCCATTTTCTTGATCGCCGCTTCCGCTTTATCCGCGAACCCGGCTTCACGGCCGTACAGGTGATTAAAGCGGCGCGCCACTTCCCGGGTAAGTTCCACGTGAGCCACCTGGTCCTCGCCAACGGGCACCAGGCCGGCCTTGTAGACCAGGATATCGGCACTCTGCAGCAACGGGTAACCGAGGAAACCGTAGGTGGCCAGGTCACGCTCCTTGAGTTTTTCCTGCTGGTCCTTGTAGCTGGGCACGCGTTCCAGCCAGCCCAGCGGCGTCATCATCGAGAGCAACAGGTGTAGCTCGGCATGCTCCGGCACCCTTGACTGGATGAACATGGTCGCCGAGCCCGGGTTGACCCCGACGGCCAGCCAGTCGATCACCATATCCCAGACGCTCTTGTCGAGCATTTCCGGTTCTTCATAATGGGTCGTCAGGGCATGCCAGTCCGCGACAAAGAAATAACACTCATATTCGTGTTGAAGTTTGACCCAGTTTTTCAATACGCCATGGTAGTGACCAAGGTGTAATGCGCCGGTGGGACGCATACCAGACAGCACACGTTGCTGCGGGTTAGAAATGGAATTCAATGAGATCTCCTAAAGATGACAAATACAATGCAGTTCGCTAAACACTTTTTCAAAGGGTTGTCTGCGCTGTCAGGTTATTCTTGTTTCTTGATTGCCGGCAATTATACCCAAGAATCACCAAATCCTCGACCACCAGGCCCGGAAATATTCATGCCCATGGCGGCCCCGTGCCGCTAAGCAAACGGCTCAGGATCGCCCTTGCCGACCCGGCTGACACGCGGCACGTCTTCGGTCATCACCACCACCGTGGTGGGTTCCAGCCCGCAATAACCGCCATCGATGACCAGGTCAACCTGGTGCTCCAGGGTTTCACGGATGTCGTAGGGATCAGTCATCGGCATGTCATCACCTGGCAGGATTAAAGTGGTACTGATCAGCGGTTCGTTGAGTTCTTCCAGTAACATCAGGGCGATGGGGTTTTCCGGAATGCGGATCCCGATAGTACGCCGCTTGGGGTGCATCAAGCGCCGCGGCACTTCGCGCGTAGCATCGAGGATAAAGGTATAGGCGCCAGGGGTGTGCGCATTCAGGGCACGGTAGGTCACGTTATCGACCTTGGCGTAGGTGGCGATTTCCGACAGGTCGCGGCACATCAGGGTAAAGTTGTGCTTGTCGTTGAGCTGGCGGATCTGCTTGATGCGCTCCAGGGCCTTTTTATCACCAAGATGACAGCCCAGGGCATAGGCCGAATCGGTGGGATAGACGATCACGGCACCTTGTTGCACCATTTCGGCCGCCTGGCGAATCAGGCGTAACTGGGGGTTATCCGGATGAATCTGGAAAAACTGGCTCATGAATACCGGCCTGTCACGCGCGGGCTAATCGCTCTGCCATCTCTGACCAGGCAGGCGTTTCCCATATCGGCTGGCAATGTGCCGGCATGGCGTGTAAATGGCCGAGTTCGCGGTAGGAATTGCTGGGTCCATGGTAATCGGAACCGGATGAAGCGCTCAGCCCGAAATAACGACTGAGCTCCGCCATGCGCTCGACTTCATCCTGGCTGTGGCTGCCGGACACCACCTCGATCGCCGCCCCACCCCGCTCCTTGAACTCGGCGATGAAGGTTTTCAGGCGCCCGTTGGAAAGTGCGTAGCGTGCCGGGTGGGCCAGTACCGCCAGGCCGCCAGCCTGCCGGATCCAGTCAAGTGCCTCCTCCAGGCTGGCCCACTGGCCGGGTACATAGCCAGGCTTGTTGCGCGTCAGGTACTTTTTAAAGACTTTTTTCATATCCCTGGCGTAGCCCTGTTCCACCAGGAAATGGGCAAAATGGGTGCGACTCAGTATTTCACCGCCGGCAAAGCGCATCGCGCCTTGCAGCGCACCGTCAATACCGGCCCGGGCAAGACGCTCGGCAATTTTCTCGGCGCGAACCTGGCGAAACGCAAGCAGGGATTGCAGGCCTTGTTGCAAGACCGGGTTATCCGGATCGATGCCCAGTCCCACGATATGGAGAGTCTGGTGATACCAGCTGACCGAGATCTCGATACCCGGGATAAACTCGATTCCCTCAGCCCTGGCCTGTTGCCAGGCTTCATGCAGGCCATGGGTCACGTCATGATCGGTCAATGCCAGTACATCAACCTGGTTGGTACGGGCAAGCGCAACCACTTCAGATGGCGACAAGCTGCCATCCGAGGCTGTCGAGTGACAATGTAAATCGTAGACCAGGCTCATAGCGCGCGTAGTGTATCGGAATTACGCAAAGCTGTCCTGATTTCGGCCATGAATGCCGTCTGGTTGGCATTTTTCGCCTCGAAACGGCTAATCACGGTGGTAATAAGGGAACATTTTCCTGATAATCACATCAAACACTTCAAGATTCAATAAAGGTTATATTAATGAAGTTTCTGTACGATTTTTTTCCCATCGTTCTTTTTTTCATCGCCTATAAAACCTATGACATCTTCGTCGCCACCGGTGTCATTATTGCTGCCTCTGCAGTACAGGTGGGATATTTCTGGCTCAAGCATCGCCGCTTTGAAAAAATGCACATCATTACCCTGCTACTGGTGGTGGTTCTCGGTGGCGCCACGATCATCTTGCAGGACGACAACTTCATCAAGTGGAAACCCACGGTGGTAAACTGGTTATTTGCCGCGGTATTTCTTACCAGCCATTTTATTGGTCAACGCACAATTATCGAACGGATGCTGGCAACCAATATCAGTTTGCCGGCGCCAATCTGGTTACGCCTCAGTTATTTATGGATTGGCTTTTTCGTCCTGATGGGAATAGCCAACCTGTACGTCGCCTTCTACTATGCACCCGGGTTAAGCCTGCAGGAACGCACTGACATCTGGGTCGATTTCAAGTTGTTCGGTATGATGGGGCTTACCTTTGCCTTCGTGATTATCCAGGCCTTTTACCTGGCGCGTCACATCCAGGATAATGAAACATCCGGTACAGAAGAAAACGAATCAAACGTCTAAATTTATAGCATTATGTTTTACGCCATCATCTCACAAGATAAAACCGACAGTCTTGATAAACGCCTTGCTGCACGCCCAGCCCACCTGGAACGGTTAAAGCAACTCCAGCAACAGGGGCGGCTACTGCTGGCAGGACCACACCCGGCCATTGACAGTGACGATCCGGGTCCGGCCGGTTTCACCGGTTCACTGGTTGTCGCCGAATTCGATTCGCTGCAACAGGCACAACACTGGGCCGATGATGATCCTTACATCAAGGCAGGCGTTTATGAAACCGTCACTGTAAAACCCTTCAAAAAAGTACTACCCTGATTCGAAAAGAAAACACTCAAGGATAAAATATGACTTCAACGATTAAAACTCTTATTGCCAGCAGCCTGTTCATTTGTATCGCTGGTGTTTCCCATGCCAAGGATGTCGCCGTGGTCAACGGTAAAAGCATTACCCAGAAAGACTATGAACAATTCCTGACCCACCGTCTTGGCCCACAAGCCCAGGCCGCCGGTGGCGCCAACCGTCAGCGTGTCATTGATGAAATGGTTAACCGTGAGCTGATCTACCAGGATGCCATTAAACAGGGCGTCACCAAGGACGCGACCTTCCAGTATCAGCTGGAACAGTTAAAACGTGATGCCATTATGCAGGCCGCGATCAACAAGAAAATGGCCGCCAACCCGATTACCGAACTGGAACTGAAAAATGAATATGACAGCAAGGTAAAATCTGCCAACGTCAAGGAATACAAGGCCAGCCATATCCTGGTAAAAACCGAACAGGAAGCCAAGGACATCATCAAGGAACTGGACAAGGGTGCGGTATTTGCTGATGTTGCCAAGGCCAAATCAACCGGCCCCTCTGGCAAGAATGGCGGTGACCTGGGCTGGTTTAACCCATCACAAATGGTGCCACCGTTTTCTCAAGCCGTTGTCGGCATGAAAAAAGGCACCATTACCAAGCAACCGGTCAAAACCCAGTTTGGCTGGCACGTGATAAAACTGGTTGATAGTCGCAAGGTAGAACCACCCAAGTTTGAAGATGTAAAAAAACAACTTCACCAGATATTACAGAACAAGCGCCTTCAGGCCTATGTTGAGGAATTACGCCAGAAAGGCAAGGTCGAGGTTAAATAATTCAATCGAACTGACTGATAAAAAAAAACCGGGGCAACTGCCCCGGTTTTTTTATTGACCAAAGATATTAATTATTATTGCTTGAGTAGCTTGAGAAAAGCCTGCTCATCCAGCATTTCAACGCCCAGCGCTTCCGCCTTGTCCGCTTTGGAGCCGGGGTTTTCGCCGACGACCACGTAGTTGGTCTTTTTCGAAACACTGCCTGTTACCTTTGCGCCCAGCGCCTGTAACGCGGTCTTGGCTTCGTCACGACTCATACTCGCCAGGGTACCGGTAACAACAAAGGTCTGATCCTTGAGCGGTAGCTCCGCATCGGATTTTACTTTTATCGCCGGCCAGTGAATGCCCGCTGCCTGCAGCTTTTCAATCACTTCACGGTTATGCGCCTGGGCGAAAAAATGCAGGATACTTTCCGAAACCGCAGGCCCAATATCGGGTATCTCGATGAGCTGTTCTTGCCTGGCTTTTTGTAATTTATCCAGGCTACCAAAATGGTTAGCCAGGGTTTGCGCGGTGGTCTCACCGACATCGTGAATACCCAGCGCATAAATAAAACGGGCCAAGGTGGTCTCTTTGCTCTTTTGCAATGCTTTGACCAGGTTAGTGGCAGATTTTTCAGCCATTCGCTCGAGCCCGGCGATCTGTTCAACATCCAGTGTGTACAGATCGGCAACATCCTTGATCAGTGCTTCATCCACCATTTGCTCCACCAGTTTATCGCCCAGCCCGTCGATATCCATGGCTTTGCGTGATGCAAAATGCTTGATCGCCTGCTTACGTTGTGCGGCACAGATAAGTCCACCGGTACAAAACGTT
>JASFOS010000149.1:0-5380 GCA_050116415.1 Thioalkalispiraceae bacterium | reverse complement strand
CATTCTGGAGCAAGCTCATCATGCCTTTCACCATCCTGGCCATGGTATTAATCGCGATACCCTTCGTGTTTGTTTCACAACGGCAAACACCTATCGGGCAACAGATCCTGCTCGGTTTTTTAGTCGGGATCAGCTTTTTTATCCTCAGCAAGCTGATGGGGCAAGTGGGTATCGTTTACCAGCTGCATCCACTGCTGGTGGTGAGTGTACCGACCCTTCTGGTCGGTGTGATCTCCCTTGGCCTGTTAAGACGCATTCGATGAATAACTGATTTGTATAATCTGGGTGTGCGAGAATCGATCCCGCCAGTTATTGGGGCGTTGGTCAAAGTAGAGCATCAGCAAACCTATCCCGAGCAATAAGCCATCAGGCAAGCGGTTAATCCAGTTTATGGTCTTCGGCAGCTGCAGCGGTGAATCCAGAAGCAGGGTGGTTGCACCCACCAGGATAACCAGCCAGGCGGGCAGGGCCGTCATATAGCGTAACAGGGCCTGCCCCCAGCTTATCGGCTGGCCATTTTCATGCACCAGTTTTATTTTCCAGGTTTTCATGCCCAGGGTTTGACCACCATGGGTCCAGAAACCGGCATAAAACAGGAAACAGACCAACAGGAAATATACCTTGAACAGCGGGTGGCCGCGTTCAATCCCGGCCGATTCAGCAATCGGGATAAAAATGGCCATGGCAATGAATAACACCGCTGCCAGTAACAAGCCATCATAAATCATTGATAACAGACGGCGTTTTGCTGAAGCGAACTGGACACCGGGTTGTGGGACTGGTTTTTGCATAGGGCGCCTATCTTCCTGTTCGTGTATGGGCTTGTCAATCTGAAATTGATAAGCAGATAAAAACTCTGTATCACGATGCAGTTGCATAATGGACAGTTGTGGTACATAAATAGATTAAGGAGACAGGCAAACTTTATTTTCCAGGTAGATGGAGTTTGCTACTAAAAGTGGGGGCTTAAGCTGTTAAGTCACTGATAACAACAATAAACCTAAGGAGCTGACATGAATGTCATATCCGAACTAGTGACCACGCCCGGCGTGATAGCGGCTGGGCAATATTCCTATCGCGGTGATCGTTTTTCTTACGAGGGACAACTCGACGAGGAAAAGGCCCGTATGGCATCCATCATGTGCCGAGCAACCACCATGGCAGTACACATGCAGGCTGATATGCTCAAGTCGCTGAATACCGACTGCGGCTGTGCCCCGGCACGTGGCTGGATGGTGAAAGGCGAGCATTTCAGCGTCTGCGTGATCGGTAATACATTTTGCTTTGTCGATAACAACAATGCTTCAATCAATGAAATCATGAAACTGATGCGGGATAACATTTCCGATCAAGACAGCAACATGGTGTAGTGATCAGGCTAACGAGATAATAACAATAAGGATTAACGGGAGACGTCAAATGGCAGATCTGGATAAATTAATGGGCATCGAAGGTGCGGTAGGCGCATTCCGGTTTTCGCCACGAGGTGAACTGGAAGAACACAAAATTGCTGACGGTAGCGAACTGAACGAGTCTGCACTTGACCTGTTGTGCCACGTCTGTGTCGCCAACATGGCGATTGCGACCATGCAGGCGCGTGGCTGGGAGCAAATGACCGGCATGCAGGGCTTTTACCCGATCAATGGTTTTACCTTTGTCGGCTTTGAATGGACCGCCGTGGTCAACGACGAGTATGGCGTAGTGTTACCAAACGACAAGGCCGATATCGAAGCCGCTTACGCGGCGCTTGCCAGCTAGAGGAGGCCGGTCATGATTAAGCGATTACTGGCCCTGGATGGTGTCATGGTGGTGTGCCACTTCCGGGATGACGGTGCACTGGTGGAAGGTTACGGTATGCTGGATGATCAGCAGATGGCCGGGTTGGCCAAGTTTGGCCATGACTACAAGCGCCTGGTTCAGGGAAACGCGGATCAGCTTTCCATGTTTACCCAGGTCAACGGCTGGACGCCACCGCAGGGCTGGGTGGTCAAGGGCCCCGCTATGAGCGTATGCAGTTTTGCCAACCTGGTGTGCGTGGTCAACAACGAAGAAGCCGCGATTAACGAAGTGATGGATGAGCTCAAGGAAGCCGCCCACTGGTAACACGCAGCGCAACCGCGGGCAGGCTGATTTTTTTCATAGCTACAAAAAACGAGGCCTAATGGTGTATCATTAGGCCTTCTTTTTTGACTTAATTTCATTTGGATGTCTTCAATGCTGCAATTGCGTGGTCGCTCGGCTCTTTCCGATTTTCGTCTTAAAAAACTGACTCAATCGTTGCAAGCCGAGGTGGCTGATATCGCATCAGTCCAGGCCTGTTTCATGCATTTCGTGGATCTCGAACAGGCGCTGGAGGAAGAAGACATTCACATTCTTCAGCAACTCCTGACCTACGGTGAAAGCGAGGGCAGCAAAAAACTCGGCGAGGATTTATTTATTGTCATTCCGCGTCCGGGCACCATTTCCCCCTGGGCCAGCAAGGCGACCGATATCGCCCACAACTGTGGGCTGACCTCGATCCATCGCATCGAGCGGGGTATTGTCTACAGTATCACGACCCATTCCGGTGAAGCCTTAACGGGCCAGGCCCAGCAAAGTGTTGCTGAGCAGCTCCATGACCGCATGACCGAATCCGTGCTGTATTCCCTGGATGACGCGGTTTGCCTGTTTAACCAGGCCGAGCCTGCCGGGTTACGCAGTGTTGATGTGCTGGGCGGCGGGCGTGAAGCGCTGGTGGTCGCCAACGGCGAGATGGGCCTGGCCCTGGCCGACGATGAGATTGACTACCTGGTGGAGAATTTCCAGGCACTGGGTCGTAATCCCCACGACGTGGAATTGATGATGTTTGCCCAGGCCAATTCCGAGCACTGTCGCCACAAGATTTTCAATGCCGACTGGGTGATCGACGGTCAATCGCAGGACAAGTCACTGTTCGGCATGATTCGCAATACCTATAACCAGCACCCGGACGGGATTCTCTCCGCTTACAGTGATAATTCCGCGGTTATCGAGGGCTTCAGGGCGGGCCGTTTCTTCCCGGAGGCGACCAGCCACGAGTACGCTTATCATGAGGAAAATATCGACATCCTGATGAAAGTGGAAACCCACAACCACCCGACGGCCATTGCCCCGTTCCCGGGTTCAGCCACCGGTGCCGGTGGTGAAATCCGTGACGAAGGGGCGACCGGTCGCGGTTCCAAGCCCAAGGCAGGCTTGTGTGGCTTCTCGGTATCCAACCTCAATATTCCTGACTTCTCCCAACCCTGGGAAACCGATTATGGCAAACCCGGGCGTATCGTCTCGGCGCTGGATATCATGCTGGAAGCCCCGATTGGCGCAGCGGCATTCAACAATGAATTTGGTCGTCCCAATATCTGCGGCTATTTCCGGACCTTTGAAGAACGGGTCGCCGGCCCGGCGGGCGAGGAAGTGCGCGGCTATCACAAGCCGATCATGCTGGCCGGTGGCGTGGGCAATATTCGCCGTGAGCACGTGGAAAAAGGCATCATCCCGGCTGGCGCACAGATCATCGTGCTCGGCGGACCGGCGATGCTGATCGGGCTTGGCGGCGGTGCGGCCTCGTCGATGGCCACCGGGGAAAGCCACGAAGACCTGGATTTTGCCTCGGTGCAGCGCGGTAACCCCGAGATCGAGCGCCGCGTCCAGGAAGTCATCGATCGCTGCTGGCAACTGGGGGATCACAACCCGGTGATCAGTATTCATGACGTGGGGGCCGGCGGGCTGTCCAACGCGCTGCCGGAACTGGTCAACGACAGTGGCCGTGGCGGCCGCTTCGAATTGCGCGCGGTACCCAATGACGAGCCGGGAATGTCGCCCATGGAAATCTGGTGTAACGAGGCCCAGGAACGTTACGTGTTGGCGGTCGCCAGTGAAAACCTGGAACGCTTCAAGGCCATTTGTGAGCGTGAGCGTTGCCCGATGGCGGTGGTTGGCGAGGCGACCGAGGAACGCCAGCTGGTTCTCGGCGATGGCCACTTCGACAACACACCGATTGATATGCCACTGGAAGTGCTGCTCGGCAAGCCACCCAAGATGTTGCGCGATGTGCAGCACAAGCCGTTCAAGAAAGCGGATTTCGATACCACAGGTATTGACGTGGCTGAAGCAACCCACCGGGTTCTCAGCTTGCCCACGGTGGCCAGTAAATCATTCCTGATCACCATCGGGGATCGTTCCGTGACCGGCCTGGTGGCACGCGACCAGATGGTCGGTCCCTGGCAGGTACCGGTAGCGGACGTGGCCGTCACTGCCAGTAGTTTTGATAGTTACACCGGTGAGGCCATGGCGATGGGCGAGCGTACTCCCGTCGCGCTGGTGCATCATGCGGCCTCGGTGCGCATGGCGATCGGCGAATGCCTGACCAATATCGCCGCCGCCAACATCGAAAACCTGGGCGACATGGTGTTCTCGGCTAACTGGATGGCACCAGCCGGGCATCCGGGTGAGGATGCCGGCCTGTATGAGGCGGTTAAAGCAGTGGGCATGGAACTGGCACCGGCGCTGGGTATCGCGATCCCGGTGGGCAAGGACTCCATGTCCATGAAAACGGTCTGGAACGAAGCGGGTATCGACAAGTCCGTGACCGCGCCGTTGTCACTGATTATTTCCGCGTTCTCGCGGGTACAGGACGTGCGCAAGACCCTGACCCCGCAATTGCGCACCGACCAGGGTGATACCGACTTGATCCTGGTTGATCTGGGCAAGGGCAAGAACCGCCTGGCCGGCTCGGCCCTGGCGCAGGTCTACAAGCAGGTGGGGCATCACCCGGCGGACCTGGATGATCCCCAGGCCTTCAAAGCGTTCTTCAATACCATCCAGATGCTGAACCAGAAGAACCTGTTGCTGGCCTATCACGATCGCTCCGACGGGGGCCTTCTGGTTACCCTGTGCGAAATGGCCTTTGCCGCTCACTGCGGAGTGAGCATCAACCTGGATGAGCTGGGTGAGGATCCGGTTGCCGCACTCTTCAATGAAGAGCTCGGGGCCGTTATCCAGGTGCGCCACCAGGACACCGACGAGGTGCTGGCCTGGCTCCATGACGCGGGCCTGGCTCATTGCAGTCACGTTATTGGTACTACCAACGAGGATGACACGCTTCATATCACGGCACAGGGCCAGGACCTGCTGACTGAATCACGCGTCAAACTGCAGCGTACCTGGAGTGAAACCAGTTATCGCATGCAGGCGCTGCGTGATAATGTTGACTGTGCACGGCAGGAATTTGACGGCTTACTGGATGACAACGATCCGGGTATCCAGGTTCAGCTCAGCTACGATATCAACGAGGACGTGGCCGCACCTTACATCAGCAGCGGGCACCGGCCACGCATGGCGGTGTTACGCGAGCAGGGTGTCAATG
>JASFOS010000148.1:0-5410 GCA_050116415.1 Thioalkalispiraceae bacterium | reverse complement strand
CCCTCAGCATGTTGAATTGAAAGATCCCAAAGACTGGCAGCTCATTGGCAAGCCGGTCCAGCGCCTGGATACCGACGACAAACTCAACGGTAAACAAATATACGGTGCGGATCTGCAGTTGCCCGGCATGCTTAATGCCGCCATCAAGGCCTGCCCGGTGTTCGGTGGCAAGCTCAAGTCTTTCGATGCCAGCAAGGTCAGCAAGATGCCCGGGGTGCGCAAGGTGCTCGCGGTACAGGGTGATGCGGTCGCGGTAGTGGCGGAGACCTGGTGGCAGGCCAAGACTGCACTGGATGCCTTGCCAATCAACTGGGATAAGGGCGCCAACGCTAAGATGAGCAGTGCCTCGATCGAGAAAATGCTCGATGAAGGTCTCACTTCCAACGACAGGGTATTTATTGGTAACCAGAACGGTGATGTGAACAAGGCACTGAAAGGCGCGACAAAAACCGTCGAGGCCACCTATGGTTATCCGTACCAGAACCATGCCACCATGGAACCGATGAATGCCACCGCGCGTTGGACCCAGGATAAATGTGAGGTGTGGTGCCCGACCCAAAACGGTGAAGCGGCGCTGGAGGCTGCCGCTGAGGCTGCCGGCTTGCCCATCAGTCAATGCGATGTTTACAAGATCCATCTTGGTGGGGGCTTTGGTCGGCGTGGCGCGTTTCATGATTTCGTCAAGCAGGCAGTGGCCATCGCCAAGCAGATCCCCGGTACGCCGGTGAAAATGTTGTGGAGCCGTGAAGAAGATATGGCGCACGGTCATTATCATCCCATCACCAGGTGCAAGCTGGTGGGTGGCCTGGATGACAAGGGTAACCTGGCAGGCCTGCATGTACGCATCTCGGGACAATCCATTCTCGCTTCGGTCAGGCCGCAGTGGTTAGCAAAGAACGGTGCCGACATGATTACCTTCCAGGGTTTCCTGCCAGACGGGGATCATGCCATCAGCTACACGGTGCCGAACTTGCTGGTCGAACACGCCATGCGCAATCCGCCGGTGCCACCGGGCTTCTGGCGTGGTGTGAACATCAACCAGAATGCCATCTATATGGAGTGTTTTATTGATGAACTGGCACATGCCGCCGGCCAGGATCCGCTGGAATTTCGTCGCAAGCTGATGGCCAGGCATCCCAGGAGCCTGGCGGTACTCAACGCCGTGGCGGCAAAAGCGGGCTGGGGCAAGCCGGCAGCGAAGGGGGTATACCGTGGCCTGGCGGTGGTGAAAACTTTTGCCAGTCATGTTGCGGCGTGTGCCGAGGTCTCGGTAAATGCGAACGGCAAGCTCAAGATCCATCGTATTGTTGCTGCCACCGACCCCGGCTATGCGGTCAACCCGCAACAGATTGAGGCGCAGGTGGAAGGTTCGTTTGTGTATGGCCTGTCGGCATTACTCTACGGCGAATGCACCATCAAGGATGGCGCCGTTGAACAAAGTAATTTTCATGACTACCCATCGATGCTGATCGACGAGATGCCCAAAGTTGAAACCATCGTGATGCCATCGGGTGGCTTCTGGGGTGGGATCGGTGAGCCGACCATCGCGGTAGCGGCGCCGGCGGTACTCAATGCGATCTTTGCGGCAACCGGCAAGCGCATACGCCAGTTCCCGTTAAAGGGTGTCGACCTGCGCGCCGGTTAGTCGGGGTACGGTTGGGAATAGAACAATAACAACAGGTTGAATGATGCAAAGTTACGGCACCGAGCAGCAAGTGTTACAGACCGCTTTGACGTGGCTGCAACAAGGGCACGAGGTGGCACTGGTCACGGTGTTAAAGACCTGGGGATCTTCACCTCGGCCACCGGGTTCACTGATGATCATGCGTCGAGATGGCATACACGAAGGTTCGGTATCTGGCGGCTGCGTGGAACAAGACCTTGTGCAACGTTACCGGGAACAGCAACTGAGTGACAGTTATCCCATCCGGGTTGATTATGGTGTGAAGCGAGACGATGCCGCGCGATTCGGTTTGCCGTGTGGTGGACGCCTGGAGTTGCTGGTTGAACAGCTGTATGATCACGGGCAATTGCAACAGCTGCTGGCCTGCCTGCAACAGCAGCAGCTGCTGGCCAGGCAGGTCGACTTGCAAAGCGGTGCGGTTTCATTACAAGCCGCGCAGCTCGAGCAGGACTTTGTTTATACTAATTTATATGTACGTAAAGTCTTTGGCCCGCAATGGCACATGTTATTGATCGGGGCCGGCCACCTTTCGCTCTATGTTTCACAAATGGCGATGATGCTTGGTTATTGCGTTATCGTGTGTGATCCGCGCGAGGAGTATGCGCAAAACTGGCAAGTGGAAGGTACCGAGTTGACTACCCTGATGCCCGATGACGCGGTGCAACGTTATGCGCAACAGGCGCGTAGTATCGTGGTGGCGCTGACCCACGACCCCAAGCTGGATGACATGGCGTTGCTCGATGCCTTACAGTCACCGGCCTTTTACGTGGGGGCCATCGGTTCACGGCGTAATTGTGAATTACGCCGGCAGCGCCTGAAACAACTGGGTATCACCCGCCAACAGTTGCAACGCTTACATGCACCTATTGGATTGCCGATCGGCAGCCATACCCCGCCGGAGATCGCCGTATCGATCATGGCAGAAATCACCCAGCAACGTAACGTGGCCAGTGATTTGGCCCGGCAACCCGTCAGCATGGTATGAGCAGCTTACCGGTTGGAATCTTGCTGGCGGCTGGCCAGGGTCGTCGCTTTGGTAGCAATAAACTTTTACATCCTGTTATCGATGGCACTTCCATGTTGATGCATTCGGCACAAAGCCTGGTCAGCGTTTTACCTGATACGGTCGTAGTGATCAGTCCGCAGTTGGTGAGTTACGCAAGGCAACTTGAACAACTGGGTATACAGGTCGTGATCAACGAACAAGCTGAACAGGGTATGGGCAGCAGCATTGCCTGCGGGGTCCGTGCCAGCCGGGATGCAACAGGCTGGTTGATCATGTTGGCGGATATGCCGTATGTCAAAACGGAAACCATCGCGCTGCTGGCAAATAAACTTAAAGCTGATGCCGGCATGGTGGCGCCGTTCTTCGAACAGCAACGTGGACACCCGGTTGGTTTCGGGCGACGTTATAAAGATGAGCTGATCGCCCTGAATCGGGACGTGGGCGCCCGTCAGATTATAAAAAAATATCAGGCCCAGCTTGAGCTGCTTGAAACCGATGATGCAGGTGTGGTCACTGATATTGACCAGCAAAGCGATATTTTATAAATAGCATAATAGGATAGTCACTTTTCAGCGTTTGTATTAGCAGCAGGAGTTGTTCCTGCCTCGACATACTATGCCAGGTTATTTCCAGTAACTATACGATTTTCTGTTCTATACTAAGTAATTCATTATCGAATGGAGTCGAGCATGTATTATCAAAATCTGCCGGGCACCAGGTTGTTGCTGTTAGTGCCCTTTGTTCTTTTATTAGCGGCCTGTACCGCAGGCGACACCCAGTTCAGCGAGCAAACCCCTGCGGGCTTCTGGTATGGCCTGTGGCATGGTGTGATTTCCGTAATCGCCTTGATCGTGCATGTCTTTAACGACAGCATACTGGTGTATGAAACCCATAATAGTGGTGGTTGGTATGATTTCGGTTTCCTGCTGGGGGTAATCATTATCTGGGGTGGCGGGTGCCATGTTAAGTGTAAAACCGAAGCGCAGAAAAAGCGTGCCCAGGAGTGGGAAGCGGCCGGTGAGAAGGTGGGCAAAAAAATCAAGCACAAGTTAAAAGAATGGGCCGAGGAGGATGACTGGGAAGAAATTAGCGACATGGTGGAGAAAAAAATCAAACGTAAAATTAGAGAATGGGCTGAAAAGGACTGAGTGTTTAGCAGTTCAAAAACTCGTGACCTGCCTCAGAAGTTTGCAACCACATGAATACTTAATGTGTTGTTCTTATTTTTTCCACTGCCAGCCGGAGTTCAAGTTTTTGCATGGTTAGCCCGCAATACTCGAATGGTTCACCTGCAGGGTGAAAATCATGATAGATAAAGTAACCCATGATCCCTGTCGGTGCATTCAACCAGAGATGTTGCAGTCCCAGGGTTTTGGCCAGATGCACCAGATCATCGACGATAACATGCGCGACTGAATCAGTCTTACGCCATTCCGGCAGGATGGCAATTCTGCCAATATGACCATCACCATGAATGCAGCCGGTGGCGACCGGTTTACCGGTTCTATCCTCGTATGCCACCACGTGGTAGCGCTCGGCATCGTCCTTATGGCGCAGGAAATTAAGCGGCAGGTTATATTCGTCCATGAATACCTGCTTGCGCAAGCGGGTTACGTGTAATTGCGTGTCATCCCATTTACGCAATAAAAATGTAAGTTTGGCGAGAGGCATGATATTACTATTTTAGTATGAAACATTTGAAGGGAAAGTGGGGAAAGGCTTTATTTTTAAAAGTGAAAAACCGGGGTAAGACGTCAATTCAAACAAATAAAAAATAGGGGTATAGAGTGACTGACCATAATGTTGGTGACTATACTTTTATTGAAACCATTAATTATCCAGTGTTAATCATATTGCGAGTGACAGGATCATGGATTTGAAAATGTTATCAGTTGGACTGGGGATTACCGCAGGATCTGCCGGTATCGCGAACAGCGGTTATGGTTTGTACCAAAACTTTGTGGTCAAGCCGTCTCAAAATGCTGAATATAATCGTAGCCTGATGGCCGAAACCCCGTTGATAGTCGAAACCGTCGAGATTCGGCCGGTCAGCGACATGGCCATGAGCGTGGAAGTCACGGTCAAGATATTCAAGACGAGAGACATCCTGGTGGAAAGCGGTTCACGGCGACAGTACATTCCTTTCAAAATTGCTGAAAATGCAACGGTGTTAAACAGCGTGATAGCAGCGGCCGTGGCCAATGAAATCCAGCTAATTGATGGAGTCGAATACGAGGTCAAGGTTTTGCATTACCTGGAAAGTGTTAAATCGCTCGGTGATAACAAGATGCAGCGTGTGCGAAGCTTTTCCGACGGCAGCGTGGAAACCAGCGTGATTGATATCCGTTCTAACCAGGTGCTCGATTCGAACATCATGAAAAAGCCATTAACCGACGCGGAGAAAAAGGCCATCGAATCCAGTCCCTATAAAAAGAAAATTTTTGTACCGCGGCCTGCGGGAAAAACCAAAGAGTAAAAAATTGTTATAACCAGATAATAAGATGATTATAACTATAATTAAAAATGTGCTAATACAGATGCGGTTTGTTTCTTTACATAGTTAGCCATGAATAGTGTTGCTCTTAAGCGACAAGCAAAAGTTATAAAAATGTTATATTTCTGTTAAGTGTTTGTGAAGTCTCTGTCGCATAGTTATCGGGACCAATAAGGGATTGGTTTACAGACAAAACAACTGAATCATTAAGGAGATTGCTATGCGT
>JASFOS010000147.1:0-5494 GCA_050116415.1 Thioalkalispiraceae bacterium | reverse complement strand
CAGGTTGTGCTGGCGGCGATAATCAAAGAACAGGGTTTCTGCACAGCGCTTGCCCTCGTCGTAACAGGAGCGGTAGCCGATGGGGTTAACATGACCCCAGTAGTCTTCCGTCTGGGGATGTATCTGCGGATCACCATAGACTTCGCTGGTCGAGGCCTGCATGATCCTGGCCCGGGTGCGCTTGGCCAGCCCAAGCATGTTGATAGCACCATGCACGCTGGTCTTGGTCGTCTGCACCGGGTCGTGCTGATAATGAATCGGTGAGGCCGGGCAGGCCAGGTTATAGATTTCGTCCACTTCCACGTAAAGGGGGAAAGTCACGTCATGGCGCATCACCTCAAAGTGGGGGTTATCCAGCAAACCGATAATGTTATCCTTGGTGCCGGTAAAGAAATTATCCAGGCAGATGACATCGTTGCCTTCATTGAGCAGCCGCTCACACAAATGCGAGCCGAGGAAGCCGGCACCGCCGGTAACAAGAATACGTTTACGAAGATGTAAATCAGTTGTCATTTTTGAAGTATTCCTTAATCTGCCGAGTTGATTGTCTTACCATTAAATAAGAGTGACTGTATCCGGCTGGTAAAGGCTATCGCCCTGTCACGAGCCTGCTTGGATGTTGTCGGGCAGGCTATTTTATTTTTTTGTAGTTTATCAGAACTAGGTTGATAACAGGATATTTTTTCTGTGTTTGCTACAGGGATTTCGACCAGTAAATCATCTTCAATCCAGCCCAGCATGCCGGAATGGTAATAGTCAGCAAAATAGGGCGGCGCATCCGAGGCCAGCATGGTCTTGCCGGTGAAATTGCCCGGCCTGGCGAGGTTCATGATGTCCAGCACAGTCGGTGCGATATCACGTTGCGAGGCAACCCGCCTGACCAGTTGGGGAGTTAGTTTTTCTTTATGGTAGATAAGAAACGGTACGCGGTAGTTATTGAGCCGCGAGGTTTTTAATCCCGCGGTGTGATCGGCGACGATCACCCACAGGGTGTCACCAATTTCAGGGTCCTGTTCGACCTTGTTGAAAAAATCTTCGAGGGCACTGTCAGCAAAGTACAGCGCATTCAGGTTCCTGGGATCAGAGCTGGTCAGCTTGAACGGTGCGTTTACCGCAGCTGGAATCGCGATGTCATGCGTGGTGTTGGTATTAATACCAAACAGTACGGGTGCTTGATTATTTTTCAAAGCTTTATAAACATGCGCATAAAGATCCTGGTCATACACGCCCCAGTCGTTTTCCTCGTACTGGCGTTGCGCAATATCAGCCTTGCCATAACTTTCACTGAAGCCGAGTAACTGGGCAAAGGCACCGGTGCCACTGGTGTTTTTATTGGAGCCCTGGAAAAACGCCGTGCGATAACCCTGCGCTCTCAGGATATGCGGCAGGCAACGGTAGCCATAATCCTGTAACTGGGACTGGGCGATGGTTTGTCCCAGCGGGTTCTGTACAGAACAAAATGAAGCAAACATTCCTTCTGTAGTACGATGCCCGCCGGCAATCATTTCCAGCGTGGTTAAAGATTTTTTACGCAGGCTGTCAAAGAATGGTGTCGTATCTTTATCATAGCCATAGGACTGCATGTACATCGCGGGCCAGCTTTCCAGCAGGATAAAAATAATGTTGGGTTTCCAGGGAGCCTGTTTCGGTTCCTGCCGGGTGGTGTTTGCATACAAGCTTTTGAATACTTTATCAGTGTCCAGCGTTGCGGGAAGCTTGACCGGCACCGGCTTGATGACATCCTTGTTGAACAGGTAGAAGATCGCGTTATAGGCACCGTTCAACGCCAGGCTGGCCTTGCCCGAGTCGCTGATTTCCTGGGCGTGGAGCGGCTCAATCGGGATCGATTGCAATCCACCTCGTGCCATGACGAGTGATGCCGCCACTAATAGCAGGTAAACAGCCTCGGTATGCAGCTTCTTGAAGCCATTGAGCCGTGTGCGGGGAGGCCAGGACGGCCTGAATAAGCGAGAAATAAAAACAAGCAGCACCGGGTAAAGTACCAGGTGGAAAATGAGAGGGGTTTTATAGAGCGTCCATGCAGTGGCCAGCAGGTGCGGGGCATCGTTGACACTATCGGTAATTTCATAGCCGATATGACGTGCCGCATCGGAAAAATAAATAATATCCGCACCCTGCAGGATAAAGATGATACTGCCAGACAGGTAAGCAAGATACTTGAAGCTACGGCTTGCAGAGACCGAAAAAATCCTGTTTAAAAGGTAGCTGATCAACAAGGCCAGCAGGCTGAAGAAACCGGCCAGGGCCACATCAAAGCGCAGCCCCCACAACAGGGTATAAAGGGTTTCTGTAATGCTGTAGGCACTGGACAAGTGACTGTGGTAGAGCGCAAACATGCTGCGCTCGAATAAACCGACCAATACCAGTAATAAACTGAACTTCACAAACAACTGCAAGTGATGCTTGTAAAAATCGAAAAGCGTATTGCGTGGGTCTAAGAACAGATTGCGAGTCATTGATTTTCCAGGAACTGGTCCAGTTTGTTACACACATCATCCACGGTGATTAATTGCATGGTGCCGGCATCCCGCACCCGTGCACCCCATGGCACGTCAGCTACCGACTTGCCGTATTTTTTCCGGATCGCATCCGGATAGCGGTTTACCAGCCATTGTTCACTCAGGTAGGGGCGGGCCCGATCCGGGTTGGTGCAGGCATACAGGCCGATCACCGGGGTGTTGACCGCGGTGGCAAAATGCGCGGGCCCTGAATCAGGCGCGACCACCAGCGTGGCCTGGTCAAGGATCGCCAGCAATTGCTTGATCGTGGTTTTCCCCACCAGGTTCAACGGTTTGCTAGTGGCGTGTTCGACAATGCATTCACCGTACTGTTGTTCGATGGCCGACGCGCCACCGGTAAGGATTACCTGCATACCGTGTTTGTCGCTCGCATGATCAGCCAGCGCGGCATAGCCTTCACAATTCCAGTTACGGTAAGCCTTGCTGGAGCAGGGACTGATCACCAGTACGGGTTTGTCCTTTATATATTTAGCGGCGAACTGCCGGACCTCTTCGGGAATAGGCACATCCCAGCGATAAAGTTTGTCCTTGATGCCGAGCGCCTCGGTAAAGCCAAAGAAACTGTCGATCACGTGTTGCCGGGGCTGGTAAGCAATCTTGTGATTGGTAAACAGCCACTGCAGGTCCTTGGCGCGTTGCCGGTCAAAACCCAGCTTGATATCGGCGTTGACCAGCAAGCTGACCAGGCTGGAGCGTAATGACATCTGCATATGTAACAGCACGTCAAAACGACGCTTATTTAACTGTTGCCTGACTGATGAGTAGGCCGCGATGCCGGCTTTCTTGTCGAATACGATAAACTCGACATCCGCCAGGTCCTTGACCAGCGGGTACTCGGTCTTGCCAATGATCCAGGTGATGCGGGTATCCGGCCAGGCGGCGCGCAAGGTGTGGAACACCGGCAGAGTGTGGGTAATGTCGCCGAGTGCCGACAAGCGTAACAGGCATATTGTGTCAGGTGCAGAAGCAAGCGGTAGCCGTGAACTACTCATTATTCTTCCGCCCAGCGATTGGACTCAATCGACTCGTAAGCCAGTTGATCGATGGTTAACAAGTGGCGCTCGAGCTTGTCACGGGTTGCTTCATCCATAGCCTGGTGGGTGAGTGTCCTGGCCTCAACGGTTTTTTGCAGGGTATGACGCAGGTAACCCTGATCGGTAATGATGCCCATGATATTGCCGGCGCGGATATAGGCCACGCCTTTTTTATCTCTCAACAGCGATTGCCCCACTGTCGAAAAACGGTCCGGCAAACCCAGAACATCGATAATGGTAGGCATAATATCAAAATGCGAACTGATGGTGTTATTCACGCCCGGCTTGATGTGCCTGGGGGAATAGATCAGCATTGGAATATGAAACTGGTCCAGCGTGTCACCACTGCGATAAGCACCTACCGTGTGATCCGCGGTGAAGATAAAGACCGTGTCATCGAACCAGGGTTGCTGCCGGGCCTGTTTCATGAATTCGCCAATCGCCCAGTCCGAATAGTAAATGGTATTCATGAAACCCTGTTCGGTATTGGCGTCATGCGGGCGCTTCAGGAACATCTTCGGCAAGGTGCCGTAAGGACCATGGGTGGAACCGGTAAAGATAAAACTGAAAAAAGGACCGTTCACCTGCTGCAGGTGTTCATGCACCTTGTTAAACGTCTCATGATCCCAGCCATACCAGAACGACTCCGGGTCGGCGTAATCCAGTTCCAGCTGCATGTCTTCCATGCCGTAATAGGCCTCGAAACCGGTGGCCGCGGCAATCCCGTCAATGTGAAACGAGGTGCGGCGTGAACTCTGGGCAAACACGGTATGGTAACCATGTTGCTGAAGCATATTCCCGAGCCGGGAGAACTTGCTGGTCTCCAGCCCCCAGCCCAGGTTGGGTAAATCGATCAGGTTGGGGACCCCGGTCAACACGGCCTGCAGACCATCGATGCTGCGTTGCCCGGCGGCATAAAACCGGCTAAAGGCCAGCCCATCCCTGACCAGCTTGTCAAAATTCGGCGTGATGCCGAGGTTGTTGCCCGCCAGTGCATCGACATACTTGTAGCTCCAGCTCTCCAGCAGTACCACCACCACGTTGAGTTTGGTTGGTTGCTGGTGCTTGAACTGTTTTTCAAACGGGTATTGTTCGCTGTCCTGGTACAGGCCCAGTTCTCGCGCCTGTTGTTCCAGCTTCGCGTCGGAATAAAAATCATGCGAGACCGAGGGCTTCTCGTCAAATGAACGCAGTGCGCTGTAGGCGCCGTTGAGTATCAGGTTGCCCTGCGACGGATTGCCGGTGGTGTAGGCATCAATGATATGCACCGTCTTGCGTTGTAAGCCACCACGGATACCCACGAACAAAACCATCGCCAGCAACACGAACACCGCCAGCTGTTTAGCGGTACTGCCCGAATAGAGATCACGCGGAAAAGTCTTGCGCCATAATAAAAACAACAACCCGCTGAACACGACAAACACCAGCAGTGCCAGCTTGTAACTGCTCATGCCCAGTTGCAGGATGAAAGAAGTATCATGCAGGATCAGGCGAAGCTCCTGGGCGATATGGCGCTTGACGTAGGCGTAATAGGCCAGGTCCGCCGCCAGCAACAGGCAACTGGCAATAATGATCGGCAGACACAGCCAGTACCAGAAACCGACCCAGCCACGGTTATCAAACCAGCTGTGCGGTAAATTGATCATCAGCAACGGCACGAAGTACAGGGCGGCAAGCAGGGCAAAATCAAAACGCAAACCGTAGACGAAGGCCTGCACAATTTCAGTTAGCGTCAGCGCGGCAAATTCATCATAATAGGCAAACAACAACAGGCCACGGAACAGGGCATAAATCCCCAGGGCTTGTAATACAAGAATCAGGCTGAGCTTAAGACGTGACATGCGGGCTTGGAATCAAAGACTACTTGCTTAATTTAACGATTAATAATGACACCGAAAATACTGCAAAACGGCAAGTCCA
>JASFOS010000146.1:0-5527 GCA_050116415.1 Thioalkalispiraceae bacterium | reverse complement strand
CCGCTTCCCGGTACAGGGAGTCATCTTCACTTAATGGCATTGCCCAGGCCAATGATTGCGGTTCTGAAATATCAAAAGCGACTTTTAAATCCGGGTAATAGCGACGGTTGAGTTTGATTTCATTGGAATCCGCTACGGTGAAATCAAGCACCTGGTCAGCAACCAGTTTGAGTAACTCGGTACTGCCCAGTGAATCATTCTCTACCCAGGATAAATCAGCCTGTGACTGTTGCAGACGTTGCAGCGCTTCCACGTGGCTACTATTGGCCACGATTTCAAGATGGCCCTTGTTTAAATCGGCAATGGATTCAGCTTTCAGGTTATTCGCGTGGTAGACTACCTGTTGGGTAATTTCCTGGTAGGCCGGGGTAAAGCGGACCCGTTTTTTGCGTTCTTCCGTGACCGTTAACCCGGCTGCCGCAATAGCGACTTCGCCAGAACTGACCTTGTCCAGTAATTCCTTGAGATTGCCAGCAGTGTGGATAACGAGTTCAACGCCGAGTTCGTCGGCGAATGCTTTGAGCAGGTCATACTCCATGCCGGCTGGGCCATGGGGACCATTGTAAAAGGTGGTTGGCGCATTGCGGGTCACGACCTCTAATTTGCCAGAGTCCAGGACCTTTTGCAGGGCGCTATGCCGGGGCGCGCAGGCATTGAGCAGTCCAGCAAGGATCAGGCTGGAAACAATCAGCAGACTTGTGAAGACGCGCTTATTCATATTGTGCCTTGTGCCTGACCCCGTTACTGAGACATCCGATATATCGGTTGGTTGCCTGATTTCTTAAGTATAGTGTGAACCAGTTCACACAAAGATCAAATGATAAGCAAAATATTATAACATACTAATATTGTAGTTAGTGGCCTTTCTCTCATGTAGCCCTATCATTTGTATGGGATAATGCATGAATACTGAATGATTAAAAAGTCGAGGAATTTTACCAATAACGTGGAAAACCGGGCGCAACTGTTTGCACTTGGCAGGTAACTGGTTTAACCTTGCGCGCTCTTTGGCGCGAGCAGTTAGTGGCAAAAACGGCGCGTATCGAAGAGGCGGAGGGCAGTAGGCCCGGAGCAAGGAGCGCGCAGGCGTGCGATCGATGAATCTGCATGCGATTGAGATAATGAAAATACAGGTTTCTGGAGAAGTGTCCGAGTGGCTGAAGGAGCACGCCTGGAAAGTGTGTATACGGTAACACCGTATCGAGGGTTCGAATCCCTCCTTCTCCGCCAGTCTTGATCAAGGGGCCTTTGCGCCCCTTTTTCTTTAAGAGCTGAGTGTCACTTCACCACAGCAACCCAAAGCCGATCCCCATGACTTCACCGCCCAGCTCGGTTTCGGGGATCGAGAATCCCTTAAAGTCACCTTCCGGCGTCCATTTCCGGTAGAAAATTTCCAGGGTTTGCCGGTAGCCCATTTCATACCTGAAGCCGGCACCAAAATAAGGCGCAATGGTTTGCGTGCTGTCCTCGTAGTAACCGGGAATACCCAGCAAGTTGGCGTAAACACGCATATCACTGTAGTAATAGCCATAACCTGCGCTCAAATAGAAACGGTAGGGTGTCCCGTAGGGGACCATTACCCGTCCGCCGATGCTTAATACCAGGGTTTCCAGTTCCATTTCATCGTTCAGGGAAACAAACAAGGGCGGTGGCAGCGTATTGGCGTATTCACTTTGTAACAGCCACAGTTCCAGGTCCACGCCCAGGTAGGGATAGGTTCTCGATTGGTTATTGCTGGCAAAGCCGATGGCAATATTTGAGCTGGGATTTTCCAGTACCCCGGCTTCCTCGTCCGGGTCCAGCGAGCCGATGTAGAAATTCAGGTTATAACTTTCAGGGTTGACGAAAACGTTGGCCTGTCCTGGCAGACACCAAAATACCAGCGCAATGAGCAAAAATAACAGTCCTGGCTTGTGAGGCATACTTGTCATAACGAAGGGTTACCTGTTGGATTTTGGCTGGATTGTAGTCGATTATTAATAAAGTATAGTGTAATACCGTCACATCCATTTTGGATAGCTGGCCGGACGTGGTAAGCTTCGCGCCTGTTCGATGGTGACCCGGATTGGTCCCCTCGCGACGAGAAGCCGTGAACCCGGTCAGGCCCGGAAGGGAGCAGCCGCAGCGGTGGATTCGGGTGCCGGGGTGTGGCTGGTTCGGGTTGCCACCCATATTCATGATCACAACCTCTAGTGCTTGCCGGTGTATTCAGGCTAGAATGTCAAACCAGACTAATTGTTCTCACTTTTACGATAAATCAATGAGTTACCAGGTTCTAGCGCGCAAGTGGCGTCCCCGAAATTTTGCCGAGATGGTTGGACAAACCCATGTCCTGCGCGCCCTGATCAATGCGCTGGATGCAGACCGGTTACACCACGCTTTTTTGTTTACCGGCACCCGCGGGGTGGGCAAAACCACCATTGCCCGTATTCTGGCCAAATCACTCAATTGTGAGCAGGGCGTGAGTTCCACGCCGTGTGGTGAGTGCGCGGCATGTCGTGAAATCGATGAAGGGCGCTTCGTTGACCTGATCGAGGTGGATGCCGCCTCACGCACCAAGGTGGAGGACACCCGGGATTTGCTGGATAACGTGCAGTATGCGCCAACCCGTGGCCGCTACAAGGTTTACCTCATCGACGAGGTCCACATGTTGTCCAACCACAGTTTTAATGCCTTGCTGAAAACGCTGGAAGAACCGCCACCGCATGTGAAATTCCTGCTGGCAACCACGGATCCGCAAAAACTGCCGGTGACCATCTTGTCCCGTTGCCTGCAATTTAACCTGCGTCGCCTGCCGTCAGAACAGATCCAGGACTATTTACAGGATATCCTGGGGCGGGAAGGCCTCAACTTTGAAGCCGCCGGCTTGTCGCAATTGGCCAAAGCCGCGGATGGCAGTATGCGCGATGCCCTGAGCTTGCTGGACCAGGCGATCGCCTTTGGTGGCGGCCAGGTGTCAGAAGCTGACGTGCGTGCCATGCTTGGTACCATCGATCGCTCCCAGGTATTGAGCCTGTTGTCGGCACTGGCCGATGGCCAGGCGAAAACGGTGCTGGAGGTGGTTGGACAGCTGGCCGAGCAGGCGCCTGATTTCGCGGATATTCTCGCCGAGCTGATTTCACATTTACATTACCTGGCATTGTTACAGCAGGTGCCTGAAGCCTATGATGAAAGCATGGGCGACAAAGCCAGCCTCGAATCACTGGCACAACAAATTGCGCCCGAGGATGTCCAGTTGTATTACCAGATCGGCCTGATGGGGCGCCGTGACTTACCGTTAGCCCCGGACCCGCGTGGCGGGCTGGAAATGGTGCTATTGCGCATGCTGGCCTTCAGGCCGGAGGGCATGATGCCGGCTAGCCAGGCCTCACCACAGGGGCGCAGTAAATCAGCCCCGCCACCGCCCCCGGTGGAACAACAGGCCGCGCCGCAAAAGCCAGCAGTTGAAAGCCAGGCGGTTAAAACAGCAGCAACAGCACCGGCGGATAAAGCAACGCCGGCCTCAGCGCCTGTTTCTGACGACACGGATTGGCACCAGCTGATCCCGCAGCTTTCGCTGGGCGGTGTTGATCAACAACTCATCATGAATTGTGTCTTGCTGGAACGGCAGGATGACAAGTTCAAGCTGGCGCTGGAACCGGCATGTGGGCCGATGTTAACCAGGGAACGCGAGCAGCGCATACAGGATGCCTTGTCACAGGCGTATGGTCGTCCGCTGCGTATCAGTATTGAAGTACAGTCGGTCGAGAGTGAGACACCGGCGGCAAGACAAGAACGGATCGCTGCCGAGAAACAGGCTGATGCAGAAAGCGCGATAGAAAATGACGGCAACGTACAGTCTATCCTGGAAGCATTTAATGGCACGGTTAAACCGAATTCTGTGCAAGTAGTAGAAGAGTAATCATTCGACGATAGGGTTGAGGAAAGTAACTATGAAAGGTTTAGGTAATATTATGAAACAGGCCCAGCAAATGCAGGCCAACATGCAAAAAGCCCAGGAAGAGATGGCGAACATCGAAGTCACTGGCCAGTCAGGCGGCGGCATGGTGAGCGTGGTCATGAACTGTCGTCACGATGTAAAACGCATCTCCATTGATGACAGCCTGATGGGTGACGATAAGGAAATGCTCGAAGACCTGATCGCGGCAGCGGTCAACGATGCGGTACGCCAGGTAGAAAAAACCACCCAGGAAAAAATGTCCAGTTTAACCGCCGGTATGGGACTGCCACCGGGCATGAAACTTCCTTTTTAATACCTTGTAAATGTCAACCAGCCCCTTACTCAGTTCGCTGATCGAAGCCTTGCGCTGCCTGCCGGGCGTTGGTCCCAAGTCAGCGCAACGCATGGCTTACCACTTGCTGCAGCGTGATCGCCAGGGGGCAACGTACCTGGCGGAACGCCTGCTGGAAGCGGTGGAAAAGATCGGCCACTGCCAACAGTGCCGTACCCTGACCGAGCATACGGTTTGTTCCCTATGTAGCAGCGACAGTCGCGACCGCAGCCAGCTCTGTATCGTTGAGTCGCCGGCCGATGTCGCCAATATTGACAATGCCACTAACTATAAAGGCCTGTACTTCGTGTTAATGGGACACTTGTCACCGCTGGATGGCATTGGTCCTGCCGATATCGGCCTGGACAAGCTGGCGGACCGGCTCGACCAGGGAGAAATCAGCGAGGTGATCCTGGCTACTAACCCGACAGTTGAGGGTGAGGCTACCGCGCACTATATCGCCGAGTTAGTTGCATCACGCGGCATTAAAGTCACGCGTATCGCGCATGGGGTGCCGATGGGGGGAGAGCTCGAGTTTGTCAATGGCACTACCTTGTCACGCGCGTTCGATGCGCGTGGTGAAGTCTAGCTTTTAGTCTTTTTCCTGTTCCAGATCAATCCGCTTAAGTGAGTTCAGTATCCTGGAACACTGGGTTGCCAGGGTCTTGAAATATTTATAGCTTGTTTCATCCACCTGGCAAGAGCTGGTATGACGATCCACGTAAAACATTCCCAGTGGTTGTTGCTGGTAATGAACCGACATGGCCGCAAAAGAATTGCTACCAATAAATTTGGCAAACTCCTTGGGCACCAGTGACCAGAACTTGCTGCGCGTCTGATCATTGATAAGAATAGCTTGTGGTTTGTCCATCAGGCGCGTGAACAGGTGCGGTAACTCCAGCTTGATTTCAAAGCGATTAAACAGGGGATCATTACTGGAACCGACAATCACCACAGCTTTCAAGCTTCTGGTGGTGTGATCATGCCGGGCAAACACAACCCGGTTAAGACCAACGCCATCATGCATGGCGCGGGCTGTTTTAGCGACAACATCCAATGCCTTGTTGCCAGGTCCCATTTTGCCAAGGGTTTGTAGCGCTTCTTTTAAGATGTCAGTTTGTGGTGAAAGACAGATATCGGCTTCTTCATTTGAAGCGGGTAATTCTGTGGGCTTGTCTGATTGTTGATTTGCGGTATCCACCGGTAGACGTGGCAGCATAGGTAACAGGGCAGCGGCAGGTCGGACATGGTATATC
>JASFOS010000145.1:0-5547 GCA_050116415.1 Thioalkalispiraceae bacterium | reverse complement strand
GCATTAAACAACAGAATACGCTAATATACGCGCCTGTTTTTTGAGCAAATCCCACTATTTGCCGAGGCCTGATACGGAGTAACCCCATGTCCCTGCTGATCAATGATGAATGTATAAATTGCGATGTGTGTGAGCCAGAGTGCCCAAATTCGGCTATTTCCCAGGGTGACGAAATCTATGAAATCGATCCCAACCTGTGTACCGAGTGTGTCGGCCATTTTGACGAACCGCAGTGCATCGAGGTGTGCCCGGTAGACTGTATTCTTAAAGACCCGGATAACCCGGAAAGCGAGGACCAGTTACAAGCCAAGTATCAGAAACTGGTTGCTGTTGGATAAAACACAAGCCCCGTTAAGGGGCTTTTTTGTCGCCTGTTCATGTCCTGATTACACCATGCCAAAATTACGTATATTTCTCATTTTCTTGCTAGTCTGGAGCAGCCAGCTGCAGGCTGCCGCGCTACCCGGGCAGGCCGCGATTGCCTCGGCCCACCCGGTGGCGACCGAGGCCGGCTTCGAGATCCTGGCCAGGGGCGGCAACGCGTTTGATGCCGCGGTGGCGGTGAGTGCGACCCTGGCGGTGGTCGAACCGTACGGCTCCGGGATTGGAGGCGGTGGTTTCTGGTTGTTGCAGCAGGCTGGCAGCACTAATCCGGTGATGGTGGATGGGCGTGAAAAAGCGCCGCTGGCCGCCACCCGTACCCTCTACCAGGATGACAAGGGACAGGTGATTCCTGGCTTATCGGTTGATGGTCCGTTGGCGGCCGGCATACCCGGTGAACCGGCAGCACTGGTTTACATTGCAAAACATTTTGGCAAGTTACCGCTCAGCGTGTCGCTGGCCCCCGCGATCCGCGCGGCGCAAAACGGCTTCAAAGTGACTCCGTATTATCAACACATGGCCAAGTTCCGGCTTGAGGCTTTGCGTGCTTCACCGGTGGCAGCCAGAACCTTCCTCAAGGATGACCAGGTGCCACCACTGGGTTACGTGATCCGCCAGCCTGATCTGGCCGAGACGCTTAACCTGCTGGCACAAAAAGGCCATGCCGGTTTTTACCAGGGCAAGGTTGCTGAAAAACTTGTCGCGGGTACGCGTAACGCCGGGGGTATCTGGCAGGCCCGTGATCTTGAGCAGTACCAGGTGGCGACCCGTAAACCGGTGGTGGGCGAGTACCAGGGCTACCGTATTATCTCGGCCGCGCCGCCTTCATCCGGTGGTATTGCCCTGATGACCATGTTGAATATTTTATCCGGTTACGAGGTGGCTTATTACCCGCCAGCAAGACGCACCCACGTGATCGTGGAGGCCATGCGCCGCGCCTATCGTGACCGGGCAAAATACCTGGGTGATCCGGACTTCGTGAAAATCCCGCGGAAAATGCTCACCAGTGAACAGTACGGCTACAGCCTGCGGCGCGGCATCGACATTAACAAGGCCACCCCAAGTCGCGAACTGGGCACGATTACCGATACCTCGGGCGGCAGGCATACCACGCACTTTTCGATCCTGGATAAACAGGGTAATCGTGTCGCGGCAACCCTGAGTATCAATTACCCGTTTGGCTCCGGTTTCATGCCCGAAGGTACCGGTGTGCTGCTCAATGACGAGATGGATGATTTCTCCGCCAAGCCGGGTGTCCCCAACGTGTATGGCCTGGTGGGCGCGGAAGCCAATGCCATTGAACCCGGCAAGCGCATGTTATCCAGCATGAGTCCCACCTTCATGGAAAGCGACAACAAGCTGGCAATTCTCGGTAGCCCGGGTGGCAGTCGTATCATCACCATGGTGTTACATAGCATCCTCGGGGTGGCAGAAGGCAAAACTGCCAAACAGGTGGTCAGCCAGCCTCGTTACCATCACCAGTTCCTGCCGGACGTGATCCAGCATGAAGCCGATGCATTTGATGATGATCTCAAGGCCGAGTTGCAGTTCATGGGCCACCAGCTGAAAGAAGTGGAATATCTTTTCGGCAACATGCAGGTGGTGATCTGGGACAAGCAAACCCGCCAGGTCGAAGCGGCCAGCGACCCGCGTGGTGAAGGCCTCGCCAAAGTCCAGTAAGTATTTTCAAGAGTAAGCATGATGGTTGAATTAATCAGCTCACCGTATTTTATTGCCGGGTTATTTTTTATCGTGGCGTTCGCCTATTCATCGGTTGGCCTGGGCGGTGGCTCGTCTTACACGGCGCTGATGGCGGTGATGGGTTTCAACACGTTAACCATCCCCATGGTTTCCTTGTCGCTCAACCTGTTGGTCACCACGCTAGGTTCGTATAACTTTATTCGCTACAAGCATGCCCACATCAGGCTGATCTTGCCATTTTTGATCACCTCGATCCCCATGGCCTATGTGGGCGGCGCTTTACAGTTACCCACGGAAATATTCTACTGGTTGTTACTGGCTTCGCTAGTCTTTGTTGCGCTGCGGATTTACTTTGGACGTCGTACTGCGCTGAGCCTGGACTTATCAAACCGTGACAAGCTCATCGTGGCGCTTGTTTCCGGGGCGTTACTGGGCCTGGTTGCCGGAATGCTGGGTATTGGTGGCGGTATCTACCTGGTGCCTTTGATCATTTTGCTCGGTTTAGGCACCGCAAAAGAAGCCGCGGCCTGCGGCGTGATTTTTATCTGGGTCAACTCGTTATCCGGCCTGGTTTCAAGGTTACAACACAATGCCATTGATTTATCAGCCTATATTCCTATGATCATTGCGGTACTGATTGGTGGCGCGCTCGGCTCATATACCGGCGCGGTAAAATATCCACCCAGGGTCATGGAAAAAGTGCTGGGAATTATTATTCTTGTAGCCATTGGTTTCCTGCTAAGAAAACTTATATTGATATAAGCATGCAAAACGCGAGTAACATTTTTTCCTACCGCCAATACTGGGCCAAACGCTTCGGCGTGGCGCCGGTGTTGCCCATGTCGCGTGCCGAGATGGATGAGCTGGGCTGGGACAGTTGCGACATCATTATCGTCACCGGTGATGCCTATATCGATCACCCCAGTTTTGGCATGGCGCTGATCGGGCGCCTGCTGGAAGCGCAGGGCTTCCGCGTGGGAATTATCTCGCAGCCGGACTGGCGCGATGCCTCGGCGTTCCGGGCGCTGGGTAAACCCAACCTGTTTTTTGGTATTACCGCCGGCAACATGGATTCGATGGTTAACCGCTATACCTCGGACCGCAAGATCCGCAGCAACGATGCCTATACCCCGGACGGCGAAGGCGGCAAGCGCCCGGACCGCTCGGTGGTGGTCTATGCGCAACGTGCCCGCGAGGCGTTTAAAGGCGTGCCGGTGATCGTTGGCGGTATCGAGGCCAGCCTGCGGCGCATCGCCCATTACGATTACTGGTCGGAAAAGGTGCGCCGCTCGGTGTTGCCCGACTCCAAGGCCGACCTGCTGATTTACGGCAATGCCGAGCGTGCCATCGTCGAAGTGGCGCATCGCCTGGCCAAGGGTGAAGATATCCGGGACATTACCGATGTGCGTGGCACCGCGTTCATGACGCAAACGGTTCCGGCGGACTGGGCGGTGATCGATTCCACCGACGTGGATCAGCCGGGACGCATCGAACAATACCCGGATCCGTATGCCATGGAAACCGGTGGCCAGCCGGACTGTAAAAACAGTATCGCGGCCGGTGAAAACAGCACCGTGGTGCCGTTTACCCCGAAGCGAATTAAACTGGATCGCGCCAGGACCGTGTTGAAACTGCCGTCCTATGACCAGGTGGTGAATGATGACGTGTTGTACGCGCATACCTCGCGCGTGTTTCACCTGGAAACCAACCCGGGCAATGCGCGCGCCCTGATGCAGCAACACGGCAAACGTTACGTGTGGTTAAACCCGCCACCGATCCCGTTAACTACCGAGGAACTGGACAAGGTTTACGAGCTGCCCTATACCCGGGTGCCACACCCGGCCTATGGTGAAGCGAAGATGCCAGCCTGGGAAATGATCCGTTTCTCGGTCAACATCATGCGCGGCTGTTTTGGGGGCTGCACCTTCTGCTCCATCACCGAGCATGAAGGGCGCATCATCCAGAGTCGCTCGGAAGATTCCATTATTCGCGAAGTGGAAGCCATTCGCGATCAGGTGCCGGGCTTTACCGGTAACATCTCCGACCTGGGCGGGCCCACCGCCAACATGTACGAACTCAAGTGCAAGGATGAAAAAATCGAATCCGCCTGCCGGCGCCTGTCCTGCGTGTACCCGGATATCTGTAACAACCTCAACACCGATCATCAACCGCTGATCCACCTCTACCGGCGCGCGCGAGCCTTGCCCGGCATCAAGAAAGTGTTCGTCGCTTCCGGGCTGCGTTATGACCTGGCGGTGCGCTCGCCGGAATACGTCAAGGAACTGGTCACCCACCATGTCGGTGGTTACCTGAAAATTGCCCCGGAACATACCGAGCAGGGGCCGTTGAGCAAAATGATGAAGCCGGGTATCGGCACCTACGATGCGTTCAAGAAAATGTTCGACAAGTACTCCAGGGAAGCCGGCAAGGAACAGTACCTGATCCCCTATTTTATATCCGCGCACCCGGGTACCACGGATGAGGACATGTTGAACCTGGCGCTGTGGTTGAAGCGTAACAACTTCCGCCCCGACCAGGTGCAGGCATTCTTGCCCACGCCGCTGGCGATCGCCTCGGCCATGTACCATAGCGGCAAAAACCCGTTGCGCAAGGTGACGCGAGATTCCGAGCAGGTCAACATCGTGCGCGGCAACAAGCAGCGCCGCCTGCACAAGGCCTTCCTGCGCTACCATGATCCGGATAACTGGCCGCTGTTACGTGAGGCCCTCAAGCGCATGGGTCGCGCCGACCTGATCGGTAATGGCAAGCAGCACCTGGTGCCGGCCTGGCAACCGAAAGGGAAGCTTGAAGTTGATAAACCCGCCAAGAAGAAAAAGTTTGCAGGCAAGAAAGGGAGCAACGTGAAGAAGAAAAAGGTTCGTCGCCGCGCACGCTAAGTCACGTCCCGTTATTTTGCTGAAAGCCGCAATCCCATAAAAATGATTTTTCAAAGGTCGGCGTTCAGCCAAAAGCGGTTATTCAATGCGACATGCTATGATCCTGGGCGTAGTTAAAATGACTTGGCCGGGTGAAGGTGTTTGTCGGTTTTTCTATCCACTAGACGATACCTTTCGCTGCCCAGGCACGCGCAACCATTGGAATGCGGCCATCTTCTTTTAGCGGTAGACGTTCATATAAACTGTTTCGAAGCTTCTCTCTTTCTGCCTCATCCAGCGTGGTCACGTAAGAGGGCGCAGGACCCTGGCCACCGAGAAAGGGACTCCAATAATCGTCAAAATTTTTAAAGTCCGTGTTGATGTCTATAGGGGTGACGGTGATTTTTTTGAAGCCAGCTTGATTGAAGAGTTGCTCAAGTCCTTCAGCGTTAGAACCCGGGAAACGGCTTCCCTCATGCAGGCTTGATGCTTTTGTGTCCAGCTCAACCGCAGCATCCCAGAATTGATTTAGAAACTCCATTTTCCCGGCATAGTCCCAAATGTATACGCCGACCTTTCCTCCATCACA
>JASFOS010000144.1:0-5641 GCA_050116415.1 Thioalkalispiraceae bacterium | reverse complement strand
CTTCCAGGCACCCAGGGAATCACTATATGATTCAACTGCCGAAGAATACTGTCCAGAAACCTTGTAGACATCTGCTATTTTTTCATTTAATAGCGATGATTCGATATCAGTCTGTTTTGAAACTTTATCTAAAGACATTATTGCATTATTGTAAAACCCCAATGCATCATCTATAGCGTATAATGAAAATGCTTTATCGCCTGCTAGCGAAGCATAATATATTTTCTTTTGATGATTTTCAGACCTGTCGAAATGATAGAATATTTTTGAGGCGACATTATCCAGAACATCCTCGTTTTCCTTTTCGATATGCCGCGCCACCAGGTTATGCAGGTGGCGACGCTCAGAGTATAACAAGGTTTCGTAAACAACCTCCCATGTTAAGTGGTTTGTGAATCGATATTCTTTATTTTCTTTCTCAACAAATCCAGATTCTATGAGTCTTTTTATATTATCATCAAACAATGATGGATCAGGGTATTCACTAATAGACCCTTCATTTACAAGTTGTGTTATTTCACTGAAATACATCAAGGAGTCATCTTACATGATATTGGTCAAAAGTTTTCTATCGAAATTTCGACCTATTACTGACGCGATTTGCAACAAATACCTTGGATCTGGTGGCAGTTTATCAAGCTTTGCCATTACCACATCGTAAATAGTATCTGGAATGTCCCCTTCGATATCATCTCCAGCTTTTGCAAGCTCAGTCAAAAAAAGAGGATTACCTTTAGTTTTTTCGACATACGAAGCAATCACTCCTTCATCAAGATTTTTAGTTATATTACGAACAAGCTTAAAAGCATCGTTGTACTCGAGCCTCTCTATTTCAAGAGTATGCGTCGAATCGTCTATTTTACCACTCAGCTCATCTATGCTTCTCGCCGCATAAGTCACAAACACTCTCTTATGGCGAGTATCCGATAACAACTGGTCAATGATCTCTTTCGAAGAACTATCAATCCACTGATAGTTGTCAATAAATAAAAACACAGGCATTTGTTTTGATATGGAGGAAATAAGCTTGACAGCTGTGTCAGCTCTTTTCTCTCGTTTAATTTTATTATCAAGAGAACGGACGACTGGATTAGATTCTATGCTAATATTGAGCAATTCTGCGATAAGCGGCATGAATACAACGCTATCAAAACAATATTCCCTGAAACGATTAATGAGTATAGCTGCGTTTTCATCATTATTATTCTGGCTATCGAGGCCAATCAAATTATAAAGAAGCTCTGAGAATGAGCTATAGGCTGTCTTTTGATTATACGGTTTGCATGACGAATAGGCACATAACCATCCATTTTCTTTCAATCTTTCAATAATTTCATTAGCGATCCTGGTTTTACCAATACCTGCTTCTCCGAGCAATAGAGCCTGTTTTGTAACGCCGTTCACCACTTCCTCAGCGATTTTTGTTAAATTCTCTATCTCCTTTTCCCTACCGACAAACCCAGATTCAGAAATATCGAGTTCACCTTTTGCCTGGGTGTTTAATCCTGTTAATCTGCAGATAGGAATCGGGTCTTTTTTTCCTTTAACCATTATTGGTTCAAGTGATACGAGCTCGAATTTATCACGGGCATTTGCTGCGGTATAATCTGAAATTATGATTTCATCTTCATCTGCTGCAGCCATTAAACGTGCAGACAAGTTTACGCTATCACCAATAACCGTGTACTCTCTTCTTGTAGATGAACCAATTTCCCCACAAAAAACATAGCCGGTATTGATGCCGATATGGTGCCTCAGATCTATATTGAGACTTTTCAATTTATTCTTTACTTCAAGCGCAAACTTCATGGCGCTTACTTCCTGCTCATCCTGTGCCACAGGCGCTCCGAACAAAACAATGAGCTTGTCACCATGTTCAGAAGCGTCGCTTGCAGCAAAATGTCCACCATATTTATCAGCTTCGTCAATAACCAGGTTTGTATATTTGTCAATTTGCATTAACGCGATCTGATCACCACATTTTTCAATCAAATCTGCAATCCCGGTTACGTATATAAAAATAATTGTTGCACGACGGTGTTCACTTTTTCCAGTTGAAAGACCTTCAGAAATAGGCCGCATTAAATAACGTTGCAATATATGGTGTGGCAGATATGAATCATCGAAGAATCTCAATCTTTGTTTTTTACAATTTATTTTTTTTATTAACCATATGTTTTCACGCTCTGTTTTATTTATCTGGCTGCCTTCCTTATCAAGCAAGTTGTAGGTTTCCGTGCTGACAACGACTTGCCCAGGTTCGGCCATGGGTTCGGTATCGGCGGCCTTGTTAACATCTTTGCCAACAATAAAATAATGCAGCAAACCTTCGCCCTGACCAACTTTTGTTCCAACCTGACCTACGGAGCAAACAAAGAAATTGCCGCTGTGTATGCCAATTCTCATTTGCAGTTTATGATAATCATCTTTCACTCTGACACGACTGAACTCGCGCATCGCGCTCTGCATTTCCAAACCACAGGCAGCGGCACGTTGTGCATGTCCATTTTCCGGGAAATAGAGCAACATCGCGTCACCACCAAACTTCATCTGAATTCCGCCCCAGCTGACGGCAATGGCAAGCATACGCTCAAAGAACTGATTCAGCACACCTGCCATCAGCTCTGCGCCTTCCTTGCCGACTTCACCGAGTTTTTCTGACATGGCGGTAAAACCTGTGACATCACAATGCATCAATGAGCCTTCCAGCCATTGATTCCACACCGGTCTGATGTCAGGATTATTTGCCCAATGCTCGATTAGCGTTCTTGGTAAATATCTAAATGCAATATCTTCCAGTTGATACATTGGTAATTAACCATTAGTGTCATTATGCCGTTTATAATTCACACGGATGTTAGCTAATAACATCCGTGTTTTGTAGTTAGCAGACATCCATGTTAATACGTGAAATATCCATTGTCCGGCATCATATCAAGGAATCCTTTTGATTTACCTTTTTCGATGCCTGACTGTGTTTCCATGTACCAGTTTAATGGAATCTCAGGTGTCCATCCGGTTGGCGCAAGGTCAAAGCTGATTTCAAGGTACTGATCATCATAGGTCGTTGCAGCCAGGTCATTTACCTTTTTTGTTTTACCGATTGTTCCATTATCATAAGTGAGTTTCAGATCGCTATTGCCATCATTGTCGTAATCAAGGTACAAGCGATACTGAAAATCGGGCGCGATCACGCCACCATCCGCGACTTTCACGGTAATTGTGACTTGTGTATTATCTGACGTCACATCACACTGGACCAGGTCGCCATCTGGATTTTCAGAATTATCATTGGGATCACCGCAGAATGATAAATTGATCTCATCGCTACCAATGCCACCCGCTGAATCGGTTATTTTGAGCTTGGCAGTCAGTTCTTGGTTACCAGCATAATAATGAGAAATTGAGAAGCTTGCCGATGTGCCATCTGGATAAGGGTTCACCAGGTCCGTTGCTACTCCTTGTTTCGCAAGTATGCCAGACTCTAATTCACCATCACCAAAATCCCAAATGTATGCGATGCTGTCTGCTTCATTGAGTAAATCAGTAAACTCAGGGATTGTCGCTGTCAGTATCTTCTCATGAATATTTGAGTAAATGGCTTCGTCAGCAATTTGCACTTGTATTTCCCTGATGCCCTTACCTTTTGCTGTCCAGTTGGAAACATTATTGGCACCATCGACCACCTGGAGGATCAATTTTTTCTGGTTAGTAATACTGCCAAGTTCCTGTCCAAGATCGATGCTATAGGGCCCACTGCCAGACAATTGGCCACTGTCAACAGCCGTAAGCTGGCCATTTTCCTGTATAAGAACCACAATCCTGGCAATACCACTCTCATTATCTGTTGCGTCAATGATTACTGAAGTGGTTCCATTGCCTGAATCCTGCAAATCTACAGAATTGATATCAGGAGGGTAAAAGTCTTGCGAATTGTGACGCAGGACTTCTAGAGCCAGCTGTTTATAGAGACGCTGGCTACCGGTAGCAATACCCGATGAATCGATATTGTCACAGGAAAACTGGCCTGGGATGATAACCAGGTTTGATGAATTGTTATAATAATTTATATTTGCCAGGGTTGATGGCCAGTAACCATTTTGACAATATGATTCTTCCTTAACCCCTCTTGACCATTCCGTCGTTGGGCGGGAATAGACTGGATCAAAATTATTTATGTCATCGTATGACCCGGCCTTGACCAGTACACCGTGAACAGGAACACCATCAGGGATATCTATCACCATTTTAGGTTGTACCGGTCGGGTGGGTATCGAATGATGCTGATTATTTACCTGGTAATAGTAACCGGAATTAGTATCAACTTCTTCATAAGGATAATTGCCATCTTCAATTACCGCACCACTGGTTTCCGTAACATCAACATCAATTGTCATAGATGATGATGTACTTGTTGTTGATGAATTGCTGGCCATCAACAACGATTCACTGGCACCATTAATTCCATACATTGGCAAACCGTATAACGTTGTTTGAATTGTAGATTTCACATCATACGGTGTGACATCCGAAGCGGAACGCAAACTGGTGAAGTAGCGTTGCTTCGCCTTTACCAGGGCCATACCGATTGTTGAATTTTTGACCAGCTCTTCACTAAACAAGGCCAGTAACTTCTCTGTTCCAGCGACAGATTCGATTCCTGCAAGTCCATAGCCGGTACTTCCGACTAACACGCCACCTTGCTTGGCCACGGCTTGAGAAAAATCATGATTAGGATTTATTTCAGTTACGACAAATTCTTTTGCATGGCCATCAGGTACGTTATAGCCGGAATGACAACCTACAGTATAAGCAAGACGTCCTGATAGAATTTTTTCCCCGCTTGCGCTGGACTTTATATCATTTGAAAACAGGAAATCAGGCTGTATTTCGTTATAACCATACGCAGACTGGAAGAAGAAATGCGAGAAATGCGCGTTGAAATTACTTACGCCACTGCTTACATCGGTAGATAGACAATTTTCACTATAAGCGCTTCCCAGTAAATCACAGCCAATGTCATCGGCTTCCCATAATGGGCTAATATATTTTGTGACGTTCTCTGCCCCAACCAGTTCTGCAAGATAACTTGATGAAGATTCAGCGCCATCATCAAAGATATCATAGCCAGACACCATTGCGCTTGACAGGTTGATCTGTTGGTTATTAGCAAGGAATGCCTCAATTGATGAAATAATCTCATCTGGATTTTCAACCAGGCGCGAAATACTCCACTTGGGTATTATCAGGGATGTGTCATTAATAAATTCATTATCATCGACATAAAAATCGTCAGTAAGGTTTTGTGATTCAAATAACCTGGCAAAGTCCGCTGTTCCCGGCTTTGTTCTCGATTCAAGCACATAATTCCTTTCATTCGATATCGAGGTAGCGTCAGGTACGCGGTAAAAAGGAATAACCTTGTCATTACCTACAAGCGTTACGAACTGGGTACCGCTCCTGACATAGTCGAGAATTTTTTCTCTGACAGGTTCAGCAATTTGCGTATTAGGCAGATTTGTATTGCAGGGGTTCATATCCCATTCATCGTAAATCATGCTTGGTACGGATAGAATTGTCCCTTGAACACTATCAGCCAGTGTCTCCAGGTTTTCCTTTACACTGTTCCAGGCGGCTGTGC
>JASFOS010000143.1:0-5648 GCA_050116415.1 Thioalkalispiraceae bacterium | reverse complement strand
TAAGGGCGACCGCCGGGGCAAACTCGTGGGTGCTGGTAAAGGCATCACTCCAGCGCAGCGGGTAATAGGAAAACTTGCCGTACATGCCAAACAGCACCAGGAAGGTGGCCACGGTGCCCATCATGATCCGTTTCATGCGACCACGTGGCAATGGCCGGGTATTGCCAACACGTTTAAAGATAAAGTGCAGCAACCAGGTATACGCGGCAGTCAGCACAATCAATAACAGTGCCAGGCCAATTACCGGGTATGTCTGCCAGACCATTTGCATGGAAATGCCGAAGTTGGCGACAAAACGCAGCACCGTGGCATCCAGGGGTTTGTGCAGGTAGGCAAAGTGGGCAAAGTCAGTGAAATAAAAAATCAGCAAGCCGATAAATGCCAGCGACAGGTAACCGAGCCAGGCGCCGTGGGCCATGCGCGAACGAAACGGATCGAACCAGCGCATGCCGCTGGTGACAAAAAACGGTAACAGGATCAGCAATACCAGCCGCAGATCAAACTTGAGCCCGACGTACAGTGAGTAAAGCAACTCGTTGGCCGGGATGGGATCTTCCGGGTTGGAAAAATAACTCCAGAACACCAGCCGAAAAGCGCTGAGCAGGAAAACGGTAACTAAAGTGGTATAAACCAGGAACTGGTACTGACGCGGGAATTTATGCATGTTTTATTGGGCTCGGGATAATTGCGCGCTTATAATAGAGTAAGCATTATGGTTTTGTAAAATATTACCGGTTGAAACTTAAAATAGTCTTATGACAAAACGATTTACACGTGGCTTGAAGTTGGGCGGCTATTTCCTGTTGGGATTTTTGCTGGTTGTTGGTAGCGGGCGGCTGGTCCAAAAAGCGCTGGACAGCGTTTACCACGGTGAACGTGCCCCCTACCTGCAAATGCCGGCACCGCATGCCATGTCATTACGCTGGCAATCAGTGGAGCAGTATAAAGGGCGTGTGAATCTTGGTCTGCGACCTGAATCGCTAAACAGGCCATTACTGGCCAAAACAGCCGCTGAACAACACGAGTTCCGCCTCGGCAAGCTTGAACCATTAACCCGCTATTACTATAGCGCCGGGAGTGAAACCGATGTCGTGTATCAAGGTAGTGATTACTGGTTTGTTACGCCACCGAAAACCGGTGAGGCGGTGCCGGTGCGTTTCTGGGTGACCGGTGACGTGGGCAAGGCCGGCATCATTCAGCAACAGGTGCGTGATGCCATGTTGCAATGGTTGCAGGACAATCCGCGTGTTGGGCGTGCCTACCTGGACTTCTGGCTTACCACCGGTGATAACGCCTATCGCTCCGGTAGCAACCAGCAGTTCCAGGATGCCTTTTTTCAACCGTATCAGGATATCCTCAGAAACATCCCGGTGTGGCCGGCCTATGGCAATCATGATGCACGGCGCTGGGCATTCTTTGATATTTTCAGCCTGCCCGAGCACGGTGAGTCCGGCGGCGTACCGTCACATACCGAACACTACTATTCATTTGACTATGCCAATATTCACTTCGTGTTCCTTGATTCACAGGACAGTGATCGTGATCATGACGGCAAGATGGCGAGATGGTTAACCACCGATCTGAAAGCCAATGTCTTGCCCTGGACTATCGTGGTGTTTCACCATCCACCTTACTCAAAGGGCTCGCATGACTCCGATGACCGGGATGACAGTGACGGGCGCCTGCATGACATGCGCGAAAACCTGGTACCGATCCTGGAACGCTATGATGTTGACCTGGTGTTAACCGGGCACAGTCATGTCTATGAGCGCTCACACTTCATGACCTGTCATTATGGAGATTCATCGACCTTAAAAGACGCGATGATCCTGGATAAGGATCGCCGTTTTGAAAAATCACTGCACAAGCAATCCAACCAGGGCACCGTGTACGCGGTGGTGGGATCATCATCAAAGATTGATAATGCATCACTGGATCACCCGGTAATGGCTGTGGCAAAAAGTGAAGCCGGTTCGATGGTGGTTGATGTCAATGGTAATGAACTGGTGGCGCGGTTTATTAACGATCGTGGTTTTGAAACGGATAGCTTCAGTATACACAAAGTCAAAGGCATTGATCCGCAAAAGCCAAAACAGCTATGTCATTAGCTATAAACAAAAAAAAGGCCGCAAGCGCGGCCTTTTTATTTTCACAAGAAGAATGTGTTAGTGGCGGAAATGGCGCATGCCGGTGAATACCATGGCAATGTTGTGTTCATCTGCAGCGGCGATCACTTCCTCGTCACGCATGGAACCACCCGGCTGGATCACCGCGCTGATGCCGGTCTCCGCGGCCTGGTCGAGGCCATCACGGAACGGGAAGAAAGCGTCACTGGCCATGACCGAACCGGGCACTTCCAGGCCTGCATGTTCGGCCTTGATGCCGGCGATGCGCGCCGAGTTAACCCGGCTCATCTGCCCGGCACCGACCCCGATGGTCATGTTGTTCTTGCCGTAGACAATGGCATTGGATTTGACGAACTTGGCCACCTTCCAGCTGAACAGCAGGTCCTGCATTTCCTGTTCCGTGGGTTCACGCCGGGTGACGATTTTGATGTCACCGGTTAGTAACAGGTCGGCATCCTGGACCAGCAGGCCACCGTTCACGCGTTTGAAGTCATAACGTGGTGCCGTTTCAGCTGGCCATTGGCCACATTCCAGCAGGCGCACGTTCTTTTTCGCCGCCACGACCTCGATCGCCGCCTTGCTAACGCTCGGCGCAATGATCACTTCCACGAACTGGCGCTCCACGATGGCGCTGGCGGTTTCGGCATCCAGTTCCTGGTTGAAAGCAATGATGCCACCGAAGGCTGATTCCGGGTCCGTGCTGTAGGCGCGGTCATAGGCTTCCAGTAACGAGCTAGCGATGGCCACGCCACAGGGGTTGGCGTGCTTGACGATCACGCAGGCCGGTGCGCCGTCGAACTGCTTGACACATTCCAGTGCCGCATCAGTATCGCCGATGTTGTTATAGGAGAGTTCCTTGCCCTGTAATTGCCTGGCGGTGGAAATACTGGCTTCCTTGTTGCCAGCCTCCACGTAAAACGCGGCTTCCTGGTGCGGGTTCTCGCCGTAACGCATTTCCTGCGCCTTGATGAACTGGCTATTGAAGGTGCGCGGGAAGGCGGTATTCTCACCGCACTGGCTAATCTTGCCCAGGTAGTTGGCGATGGCGCCGTCATACCTGGCGGTGTGCTCAAAGGTTTTTACCGCCAGGTCGAAACGGGTGGCGGTGGTCACCGCGCCGTCGTTGCTGTTCATTTCTTCCAGCACCCGTTGGTAATCGGCGGCGTCCACCACCACCGACACCGAGGCATGGTTCTTGGCCGCCGAGCGCAACATGGTCGGGCCACCGATATCGATGTTCTCGATCGCCATAGGCAGGGTACAGTCATCGCGGGCAATGGTTTGTTCGAACGGGTACAGGTTCACGACCACCATGTCGATGGGAGGAATGTCATGTTCGGCCATCACCGCGTCATCGGTACCGCGACGACCCAGCAGGCCACCGTGCACCTTGGGATGCAGGGTCTTGACCCGGCCATCCATCATTTCCGGAAAGCCGGTGTAATCAGATACTTCGATAACCGGAACGTTATTGTCGGCCAGCAATTTGGCGGTGCCGCCGGTTGAAAGTATTTCCACGCCAAAGTCGTTATGCAGACTCTGGGCAAATTCCACAATACCGGATTTATCCGAAACACTGATCAGTGCACGTGCAATTTTGGACATGATAGTTACCTGAAGAAATAATGATTGGAAAAACAGACGGGGGAGTTTGTACAAACTCCCCCGTCTAGTAATGCTTGAGACTTACTGGTGCAAGCCGTACATCTTGAGTTTTTTGCGCAGCGTACCGCGGTTGATACCCATCATTTCCGCCGCCTTGCTCTGGTTGCCGCGTGTATATTCCATTACCGAGCGGAATAAAGGTTCTTCAATTTCAGACAGAACCATTTGGTATAGATCGTTGGTGATATCACCTTCCAGGTTGTTGAAATAATCCTTCATCGCGTCTTCAACGCAAGCTCTTAGTGGCTTGTTTGCGTTGCTATCTTCCTTGTCACGGATAGCAAAAGCCATTGCCGCATCCATCATGGCTGCTTCAGTCATGCTGCCAGTTCCCCCGTCGTTAATAGTTGTTCAAAGAATTGATAAGTTAAGTCCAGTTGTTCAGCCTTGCTGTCAACGTGGTTCACGGTCTGGCGGAATGCCGCGCCATGACGTTGACCCTTGCTATACCAACTGATGTGTTTACGGGCGATACGCACTCCGGCGTATTCGCCATAAAAATCGTACAGGTTGTTCAGGTGGCCGACCAGGATATCGCGAATCTCAACCAGCGAAGGTTCGGCCAGGTGCTCACCGGTTTTCAGGTAATGTTCGATTTCACGGAATATCCAGGGACGTCCCTGGGCGGCACGGCCTATCATCACCGCATCCGTATCGGTGTATTCAAGGACAAATTGGGCTTTTTCCGGTGTGGTAATGTCACCGTTGGCGATCACGGGGATGTTCAATTGCTGCTTCACTTCGGCGATGGTGTCATATTCCGCATCACCCTTGTATTGATCGGCGCGGGTACGGCCGTGAATCGCCAGCGATTGTATGCCACTGTCTTCGGCGATACGTGCAATGGTCGGTGCATTGCGGTTTTGTGCATCCCAGCCGGTGCGGATTTTTAATGTCACCGGAATATCCACCGCGTTGACCACGGCCCCAAGGATATCAGCGACCAGTTTTTCATCGCGCATCAGCGCCGAACCAGCCGCAACGTTACACACTTTCTTCGCCGGGCAGCCCATGTTGATATCAATAATCTGCGCGCCTTTTTCTGCATTGAATTTAGCGGCTTCGGCCATCATCTGTGGGTCGGTACCCATGATTTGCACTGACCTGGGATCGGTTTCACCGTCATGGTTGGCGCGACGCTGGGTTTTCTCACTGCCCCATAACAGCGAATTGCTCGACACCATTTCGGATACCGCCATGCCGGCGCCCATACGGCGGCACAGTTTACGAAATGGCAGATCTGTCACGCCCGCCATTGGCGCAAGTACGAGGTTATTCGCTAGTTGATAAGGTCCGATTTGCATGATGTCGATTTTTTCTTTCTCATTCACCCACAAGTTTCTTGCATGGTTGTCGTGGGGGAGGACGATCATACATTTTTCAGGTTGGTTATAAAAGCAGCAAATTTATTTTTATGCTCTTGTATTTTTTCAAAGGCTGCGCTAAGCGAACCATCTGTGGGCGTATTATGAAATAGTAATTTACAGGAATTTGAATTCGAAATTGATCGCGGTGTTGCCGGGATCGAGTACTTCCAATGCAATGTGAACAGGTTTATTCGGTTTCATTTGTAAAAACGGGTGATACAGATCACCAAGATATTCATCGGGCGTAAAAACACGTTGTGCAACGGTGCTGCCGGTGAGATCCGACAGGGTAATCTGGATATTCGGATAGCGTTGCGCGAAGGTGGCGCGGTTTAAAATCGCGGCCTTGATCAACAACGCGGTTTTGACTTTCGGATGCTGGCTGATATTGCGACTCACGAGCTGGATTTGCTCCACATCCTGTGGGCCTGAATCGCGACAGGGCAGGTTTTCACAGGCCTTGATTAACAACGGTTGCCATTGTGGAAAC
>JASFOS010000142.1:0-5654 GCA_050116415.1 Thioalkalispiraceae bacterium | reverse complement strand
CAGTTGCTGAAAAATAAAGTAATAGCAGGTAGCCGATATAACCCGCTAATAGCAAGCTGCCTTCAATGCGATTGATTCGACCATGGCCTTTGAAACCGTAAGCCATGATAAACAGGGCGATACTGAAGCCAATCATGAATGGAAAATCGCGCGATAGTACTTCGGCATCCAGGGTATGTGGTGCGATTAGTCCTGGTAAACCCAGCACGGCCAGCAGGTTAAACATGTTAGAGCCGATTACATTACCCAGTGCGATATCCGGTTCGCCTTTCAGGGCACTCATCACCGAAGCGGCCAGTTCGGGCAAGCTGGTGCCAATCGCGACAATGGTCAGGCCAATAATGAGATCACTGACCCCCAGTGTCTGGGCAATGTTCACCGCCCCCCATACCAGGGCACGTGAACTGACCAGCAACAGGACCATGCCGAGGACTAACCAGAATGTTGCCTTGCCGGTCGACATATAGGGAATTTCCTGCTCGTATTCACTTTCCAGCGGATCCGGTTCGTGTTTGCGTAATCCGGTTTTAACCATCCACAGGATCATGATCAGCAGGCCAAGCATTAATATGGCCCCATCGAGTATCCCCAGGTGACCATCCATACACAATACCAGCGACAGCAGCATAATGATGAACATGATCGGGTATTCCCGGCGCAGGGTCTCCGATTTAACCAGGAGTGGAAATACCAGCGCGGTGACACCCAGTACCAGCGCGATATTGGTAATATTGGAGCCCAGCGCGTTACCCACCGCCATTTGGGGTGAGCCTTCATACGCGGCGATGATGGAAATCAGGATCTCGGGAGCCGAGGTACCAATACCGACGATGGTTAAACCGATGATGAGGGGGGACACGCCAAAGTTGCGCGCCGTAGCCGCTGCACCATGCACAAAGCGGTCTGCCCCCCAAACCAGCAGGGTGAAGCCGGCGATGACAGCAAGGATTGAAAGTATGATGGTGTTATCCATGAAATCTAGTCAGCTGAATTATCAGTTTACGGTTTGGCCGGTGATTGTAATTCGCGTTCCAGCTCAAGCTCGAGTTCCTGTTCAAGTTCCAGTTCTTCCTTGCTTGCGGGCTTGTCCAGTTGAAAGTCGCGTTTTGTCCTGGGTGGATTGCCATCATGGATCAGGCTCAGGCGATGTTGCAAATAGGCATCACGTATGAAGACATAGCGATCCAGGGCGGCTTCTTCGACCACTTTGCTGGCCCCCAGTAACTGGGCACGCTTGTCGATGGTCATCAGAGCCAGGGTGGCCCAGTAGGTTTCATTATCCTCTATCTCGTTGACCGGGTGATGGGGGGACTCAATCAACAGGCCACCGGTATCCCGGAGGGTACTTGGTCCCAGCAGAGGTAAAACGATATAAGGGCCATCACCAATGCCCCACACGGCCAGCGTCTGCCCCAGATCCTCGTTATGCTTGGGTAATCCCATCGGGGTGGCAACATCGATCAGGCCGCCCAGCCCGACGGTGGAATTCCAGACCAGCCGTGAAAAGTCGGAAACAGCTTGTCCCAGTTTGAACTGCAGCAGGTCATTGAGGAACACAAAAATATCATCCAGGTTACTGAAAAAATTACTGACCCCGGTTTGTACTGGCTGAGGCATCGTATCGCGATAGGTTTCAGCAACCGGTTTAACCAGGTTCCTGTCGATGGCGTCGTTAAATGCAAACATGGCCCGGTTATAGGACTCCAGCGGGTCTTTTTCATTTTTTGGGCCAGGAACACTGGCGCAGCCACTGATAATGAGCAGGCTGAATAAAAGTACGAGTTGAGCAAGTGGTTTTGCTAACGGGGCATAAAATTTCATCATGCTGGAGTCTAATTAGTATTCTTGATTTTGAAGCAGGAATGATCCCATTGCTCAGGGAACAGATCAATAGCCAGGGGATCGATAATAGGCTTTAGCGCGCCTCGGTTTTGCTAGCACCACAACGTGAACATTGGTAACGCGTAACCATCTTGCCCTGTTTAACGTCAAACGGGTTACTCTTGACGACTTCCCACTTGTGAAAGCCGCTTTTACACAGCGTTTTACCTTTATGTTTATCTTTGGCTTTGGGCTTTTTAAATGGAATAATATCGGCCATATTTTCTGGTACTGTCTGACGTGATAGACAATATGGTAGTTGCTTGGAGCATAAAATGACAATAATTGATTCTCACCGGGTTTTTATTGGAGCCTGTGGCTGGTTGCATGAAGCCTGGCAGGAACAGTTTTACCCGCAGGATTTACCCGGTGAGTGGCAACTGGCGTATTACGGCAACGAGTTCCCGCTGGTCATGGTGCGCCAGCAAGAATGGCGGAACGGTGGCGAGGTTGCAGAATGGCTTGATGAGACCGATGAAACGCCGTTATTTATTTGTGAATTACCGCTCCAGTTGCTTGAGGGTGATCTGTTAGCTGCTGCGGAACCTTATTTGGACAATATCAGGCAACTGGCTGGGCGCTGCCTGGGAATTGTTTGTCACGCCCCTACACACGTCGACACGGAGGCATTTGCCGCTGTTATCAATAAATGCAAACAACTGGCGCCAACCTGTGTCGAGATAGAAGGTACTGGCAATGAAGCTTTACAGCAGTTGCTAGCTTCCCTGGCCGTCAACCAGGTCTGGAAGCAACCGGAGCACACCGAGCAAGTCAGTGGACCACTGGTGGTGGCAAGAATCAATTGCCAGGCCGTAAATCTCAAGGAATTGCGGCGCGTCATGGAGAGCCTGCTGCATTACGACGACAAACAGCATACCCTGGTGTTGCTGTTGGATGGAGAACCGCCAGACCTGGAGATGATCAAGCAGGCGAAAACGATGCTGGAATTGATGTAAACAACAATCAGGCATTGTCATTAACTATATAAGTGCGCGACAATGATAAAAATAATTAAACAATCATAATGCAATGTCAGACAGTCAAACCCTGGTAAAAATTCGCGATTTACATTTTGCGCGTGGCGCACGCAAAATTTTTGATGGTGTTGACCTGGATATCCAGCGCGGCAAGATTACTGCCATCATGGGGCCCAGCGGTACGGGTAAAACCACCCTGTTGCGTTTGATTGGTGGCCAGTTAAAACCGGCGCGCGGCACAATCGAAGTAGAAGAGCAGCATGTGGAACGCATGCAACGTGCCGAGTTGTTTCAACTACGTAAGCGTATGGGCATGTTGTTTCAGAACGGTGCCTTGTTGACGGATATGAACGTGTTTGACAACGTGGCCTTTCCCATTCGTGAACATACTGACCTGCCTGAACAGTTAATCCGTACCCTGGTTTTAATGAAGCTGGAAGCGGTAGGGTTGCGCGGTGCGCGTGATTTGATGCCCAGCGAACTGTCGGGCGGCATGGGGCGGCGGGTGGCGCTGGCCCGCGCGATTGCCCTTGACCCCATGATCATGATGTACGATGAGCCTTTCACCGGTCAGGATCCCATCTCGATGGGCGTGTTGGTGCGCCTGATTCGAAGACTAAACGATGCGTTGGGACTGAGCAGTATTATTGTCTCGCATGATATCCAGGAAACCGCGGCAATTGCCGATTACATTTACCTGTTGTCCGGCGGCAAGGTGGTTGCCCATGGTTCGGCGCAAGAGCTTAACCAGTCGGACTCGGCCTGGGCCAGGCAGTTTTTGCAGGGTGAGCCGGATGGTCCGGTGCCATTCCATTACCCGGCGGATGATTTGCGTACCGACCTGATGCGCAAGGAGCAGGCCTGATGCTTGATGCTTTACAACTGCTGGGGCAGAAGGCGATCCACTTCTTTCAGCGACTGGGGCGTGGTCATATCCTGTTCATGGCAATTCTTGCGGGTGTGCCCGAGTTATTGGCCCGCTTTCGGCTGGTCATACAGCAGGTTTATTCAGTGGGCGTGTTGTCACTGGTCATTATCGTGGTATCCGGCCTGTTTGTTGGCATGGTGCTGGGGCTGCAAGGTTATAATACCCTGGTCGATTTCGGTGCCGAGGAGTCACTGGGCATCATGGTGGCCCTGTCGCTGGTGCGTGAACTGGGACCGGTGGTGACCGCGCTGTTATTTGCCGGTCGCGCCGGCTCGGCATTAACAGCGGAAATTGGTTTAATGAAAGCCACCGAGCAATTATCCGCCATGGAAATGATGGCCGTGGACCCGATACGCCGGGTATTAACACCACGCTTCCTGGCCGGGTTTATTTCCATGCCGCTGCTGGCGGCTATATTCAGTGCGGTCGGCGTTATCGGTGGTTACCTGGTCGGGGTAGGCTTGCTGGGGGTTGATGCAGGTGCATTCTGGTCGCAGATGCAGGACAAGGTGGACCTGCACGAAGATATCTACAATGGTGTCATCAAGAGCCTGGTGTTCGGCGTGGTCGTTACCTGGATCTCGGTATTTGAAGGGTATGATTGTGTACCGACCTCGGAAGGGGTGAGCCGTGCAACCACGCGAACCGTGGTACATTCGGCGCTGGCAGTATTGGGACTGGACTTTATATTAACGGCCCTCATGTTTGGGGAGGATTAATCATGACGACACGGTTGATGGAAATCTGGGTAGGCGTTTTCGTTGCGGCAGGCATGGCGGCATTGTTTATGCTGGCGATGAAGGTCAGTAACCTGAGTACCTACAATGAAGAGGATGGTTACGAAGTAACGGCGCGTTTCGAAGATATTAGTGGTCTCAAGGAACGTTCACCCGTCACCATGGCCGGGGTACGCATCGGGCGGGTAAAGTCAATCTCGTTTGACAACCAGGCGTTACAGGCAGTGGTCACCATGCGCATTGAGTCCAGGCATGACACGTTGCCAAAAGATACTTCGGCCAGCATTTACACAGCGGGCCTGCTGGGTGAAAAATATGTGGGCCTGGAACCGGGTGGTGACGAAAAAAGTCTCAAGCAGGGTGACGTGGTCAAGCTGACCCAGGATTCTCTGGTACTGGAAAAGCTCATCGGGCAACTGGTTTCAAAATTAATTACGGATAGTGATAACTCGCAAGGAAACTGAATAATGTTCCGTGTCACAACAATTGCATTGTTGTTATGGGTAGGTTTGTTGCTGGTCTCCAGGGCAGAGGCCGAACCATCAGCTATGACACCGGGACCACAGCAACTGGTGGAACAGACCACGGACAAGGTGCTCAGCACCTTATCCAGTCGCCGTGCTGAACTGGAGAAAGATCATAACCTGATATATGCACTGACCAATGAAATCGTCGTGCCACACTTTGATTTCATTACCATTTCCAAGTACGTGCTGGGTAAGTACTGGCGAACTGCCAGCAAGGATCAGAAGCTGCGCTTTATCCGGGCTTTTCGTCAACTGATGGTGAAAACCTACGCGGTTGCGATACTGGAATATGACAATAACAGGATCGAATATTTGCCGTTACGTGATGACCCGGCAAAAGCCGATGTCACGGTACGCAGTGAATTTTACCGGCCCGGTAAACCACCGGTATCAATCAATTACAGCCTTCATCGGCGTGGCGATGAATGGAAAGTTTATGATGTGAGTGTTGATGGCGTGAGCATCGTGACCACTTATCGGACCTCGTTCGCTACCGAGATTCGCCAGGGCAGCCTCGATGCCCTGATTGAACGTATCGAAAAGAAGAACAAAACAGGTGATTCATGAGCAGCGTGCGTTTTGAAACCGATGACAGCCAGACCTA
>JASFOS010000141.1:0-5706 GCA_050116415.1 Thioalkalispiraceae bacterium | reverse complement strand
CGCTTGTTTCAATACCGGCGTCTTGCAGCAACTTCAAACCCTGCCCGGCCACCTTGTCATGCGGGTCCTGCATCGCGGCAACCACGCGTTTGATGCCGGCAGTGATCAAGGCATCGGTGCAAGGTGGCGTTTTGCCATGGTGACAACAGGGCTCCAGGGTCACATAAGCGGTAGCACCGCTGACCGTATGACCATTTTTACTGGCCACTGCAAGCGCATTGACTTCGGCATGGGCCTCACCGGCCTTCTCATGCCAGCCTTCGCCGATAATCTCACCATCTTTGACCAGCACGCACCCCACACGCGGGTTGGGATCCGTATCATATAAGCCACGTTCGGCCAGGCGTAATGCCCGGGCCATGAACACATGATCATCCGGGCTAAACACTAATCTTCATCCTCGGGTAGCAAGGACTGCTGTTTCTTACGCAGTTCGGGAGAAGGCACATTTTTCAGCATTTCAATTTCTTCCTGGAAAGCGCTGACATCCTCGAAACTACGGTAAACAGAGGCAAACCGCACATACGCCACCTGGTCAAGATTGCGCAACTCGTCCATGACCCATTCACCGAGCACTCGCGATGACACTTCCCGGTCGCCGGTTGCGCGCAGGCGTTTCTTGATTCGGCTCACCGCGGTCTCGATATCATCGGTCTCTACCGGGCGCTTTTCCAGCGCACGTTGAATACCGGCATGTAGCTTGGCCTCATCGAATGGTTCACGCCGGCCATCATTCTTGATCAGCCTGGGCATCACCAGCTCGGCGGTTTCAAAGGTAGTAAAGCGTTCGTTACAGGTCAGGCATTCGCGACGACGACGCACCATGGCCCCGTCATTCGCGAGGCGTGAATCAATGACCTTGGTATCCTGTGCGCCACAAAATGGACAATGCATATCCGAACAGTTACATCCTATTTATAGACCGGTAAACGTTTACAGACTTCCAGTACCCTGGTTTTCACCGTATCAATGACAGCTTGCTCACCCTTGGCATCAATCACGTCACACATCCAGCCGGCCAGGTCACGACATTCGGCTTCACCAAAGCCGCGCGTGGTAACGGCCGGCGTACCTACACGAATGCCGCTGGTGACAAAGGGAGATTGCGGGTCATTGGGTACGGCATTTTTGTTGATAGTAATATTCGCGCTTCCCAGCCAGGCATCGACATCTTTACCGGTCAGTCCCTGCTTGATGAAGCTGACCAGGAACAGGTGATTGTCGGTTCCTCCCGAGACCACATCAAAACCGCGCTCGATAAACACGTTCGCCATGGTCTGGGCATTCTTGACCACCTGCTGTTGGTAGCTATTGAAGTCATCTTGCAGGGCTTCCTTGAACGCTACCGCCTTGGCGGCGATCACGTGCATCAAGGGTCCCCCCTGGATGCCCGGGAAAATCGCCGAGTTGAGTTTTTTCTCGATCTCAGGGTTGGATTTGGCCAGGATGATGCCGCCACGTGGACCACGTAAGGTCTTGTGCGTGGTGGACGTGGTGACATCGGCAATTTGAACCGGGCTGGGATAGACCCCGGCGGCGATCAGGCCGGCGACATGCGCCATGTCCACCAGCAGGTAGGCGCCCACTTCATCCGCGATATCCCGGAAACGCTGCCAGTCCACCACGCGTGAATAGGCGGAAAAACCTGCCACGATCATTTTGGGCTTGTGTTCACGCGCCAGGCTCTCCACCTGCTCGTAATCGATCTCGCCGGTTTCCTCGTTCAGGCCGTACTGCACCGCGTGATAGGTTTTACCCGAGAAATTAACCTTGGAACCATGGGTCAGGTGACCACCATGGGCCAGGCTCATGCCCAGCACGGTATCACCGGGCTGTAACAACGCCATGTAAACCGCACCATTGGCCTGCGACCCGGAATGCGGCTGTACATTGGCATAATCGGCGCCGAATAATTGCTTGACCCGGTCGATGGCAAGTTGCTCGGCCACGTCAACATATTCACAGCCACCATAATAGCGTTTCGCGGGATAACCTTCCGCATACTTGTTGGTCAATACCGAGCCCTGGGCTTCCATCACGCGAGGACTGGTGTAATTCTCAGAGGCAATCAACTCGATGTGCTCTTCCTGACGCACTTTTTCCTTCTCCATCGCCTGCCAGAGTTCATCATCAAAACCGGCAATTTTCATATCATGACTGAACATCGGTTACCCTCTAATATCTTTAATAATCAACAAGTTATAACATTTAAACGTTGCCTGGCCCGGTGGCGAGCAAAGGCGGATTCCAGGCACAAAAACGGGCCACAAGCTTAACCGATCTGCTGCTAAATTGCATTTAAAGTGAAGTTACTGCCAGAAAATCAGCGGGGTTTTCAGGGATCAAAAAAAGCCCCGTTTTCTGAGGTAAAAAACGGGGCTCAAATCAGCTCTGCCATGGCAGAGGCTATTTAGAAATCAGGCGGGTTTAGCTACCACTCGACCGTTCCACCGGCGCCCTTGGTCAGCGCCTCTTCGATGGCTGACGGGGCACACATGATAGAAGCAAAACTGTTGCTCCCCATCATGGATAAATCCGGGAAGCTGATGGCAATACGGAATTCAGCACGCAGCGCGTAAGCCTTGTTGCCAACCACCACGATTTCATATGGCAGATGGCCGGATGACTTGATGTCCTTGAAATCGATGCGAGACATGATGTACTTGTCGCCACTGCAATCATCTTCATCAGCACCTTTCATGTGGACGCCAAACACCGTGGCCTCTTTGCTCGGAATATCTACCCGGTATACCTTGCTGACGGCACCCTTGCCAGCTGCCAGTGATTCTTCGACACCTTTGACAGCCTTGTCATGGCTGCTGTAACTGGCCAGTTCCAGGCGGTCATTAAAGTATGGCATCAGCCATTTATACTGGTAGTCATTGAGTTGTTCTGCGGTTTTACCTTTTTCTGAACCGTATTCCTGTTGTTTGCCCAGCGCGCTGGCCAGCTGGTCCGCAACGACTGACATGTCTGCCTTCATGCGATACGCGTTACCATAGTAAACAGGGTTGGTAAAACCAACCTGGATACCATTCTTGGCCTGTGTCACTGTAACGCGTTGTACTGCACCAAAAGCACCAAACTTGGTTTGCGCGGCGGCTGACTTCAACACATCATTGGTCACACCGATAATGGTAACGGTCTCGTACGGTGAATACTCACCCACCACTTCAAAACCGGCAGTTGTTAATTTGCTCCTGGTTGCCGCGATAACGTCCGCCTTGCTGCCACTTTCTACACTGGCCAGTACGAACGGTTTTAATGCCGCGTTAGCAGTTGCCGTCACTAACATCAACAAAGATGCTGCAACGATATAAATAAGCTTGTTAGTTTTCATTTACACAAACCTTTTTTAATTTAAGAAGAATTTTTACTTAAAGAAATACCATTTAACAGTTTAGCGTCATTCTGGCGAAGGCCAGAATCCATTACTATCCTGCATTCATTGGACTCCGGCCTGTGCCGGAGTGAAGACTAAATAAATAACCAATGGCTTAAGGATTAAAAAAGGCCATGGAAACAAAATGAATCCATGGCCTTGGTCCCTAACTCAAAACGTTATGAATTAGAATTTCCAGCCCCAGCTGGCTTCCAGTTCCCATTGATCCATTTTGATCTCGATTTCCTGGGCGGGATCTAATGGATTTGGACCTGTGACTGTTTCTTCAGGCGCATACATCGCAGCAAAGTTAAACTCGGTGTTTGCACTACGTTTGTTGGTAAAACCAAATGTGAAATGGTCTTCAACAACGGCTGGAGCTGTGATGTTCAGCATAACTTCGCTATCTGGGATAGGCTGATCTGTTGTGCTATAACCTACACGCCAGGTCCATTGAGGACTAGTTGACCACTGGTAACCCAGCTTGTAGATAGTCATGTCTTCCCAACCATAGCCTGGACCGTTTGAACCACCAAATCCAGAGTTGAAATCTCCCGCTAGGAACTGTCCCAGGTTAGGGAAGAGTGGGTTAGCTATTGCCGCGATATCACTATAAGCGATGTTCTGTACATCAAATGTCACTGTACCATTGGCCCCTGTGTCATAGGCCAGACCCAGCGTCCAGGTAGCAGGAATATCGAAATCACCATCTTCCGCAAACAAGCCTGCATATTCATCGAACTCGGACATGTTGATTTCAGATTGGTAAGACGCTGCCAGCGTCAAACCAGGACTGACTTCACCCTGCCAGCCTAACTTGAGACCAAAACCGGTGGCATCGTCATAACCGTTGTTTAAAATTTTTGCACCATCCGTTGAATAGCCTGCAAAGGCACCAAAGCCGTCGGCGCTGAAGCGCTGATAAGCAAGAATGGCACTTACACCCCAGGAAGATTTGGCATCAATTTTCCTGGCATAAGACACGTTAAAGAACAGCTGTGCCAGGTCAACACCCGCTTTTCCAGCACCAAACGTACCTGGAAGGTTGAATGTTGTACCTGGAGGTACTGCACCAACTGGTGCGCCAACAGTTGCTGAACCATCTTCATAATCAGAGTTCATGCCACCGTTACCGTAGATAGATAAACCTACAGTGCTATTAGCATCCAGCTGCCAGTTATAGCCAAAATGGGGAATGAAAAACATTTCGTTTTCACTTTCCACTTCGCCATTATCAATACCGAAAGTACATTGTGTTGCACTCAAACAAGCACCTGTTGGTGTACCCGTGGTTTCATAACTGCGGTGCGGGCTGAATATAGCCACACCGAGATCCATGCGTTCACCGACAAACGCCATACCCGCCGGGTTAGTGGCCGCCGCCATCGCATCCTGGGGTAATGCACTACCGCCACCAGCCAGCGCTTTACTCTTGGTACCGTAACCATGTGAAAAATAGCCATTGGTGGCCATGGCTGACATGGGCGCAGCGAGTGCCAGTGCGACAGCACTTGCAATGAGTGGTTTATTGAATTTCATGTTTTGACTCCCGTGATATATAATGTTGCTTTTATGCAACACTTGTTGTTTTTTTGTAAATATAATTATTGCATTTTTTGTCTGCTAATAATATTACAAAGAACCGACTAGATGTACAAACAAATATCGGTATCGCCTGCGAATTCGAAGAAGGTGGCCGCACCACCAAATTCAAGACCATCGATGAAATCTGAAGAGTCCATGTCAAACAAATCCACGGTCATCTGGCAGGCAATCATTTTTACGTCAGCTTCCAGGCACAGGCTGCGCAGGTCTTCCAGGCTGGCCACACCTTTTGATTTCATCTTGGATTTCATCATCGCGGTCATCACCGCTTCCATGCCGGGCAAGGCAGTACCCAGCGTCGGGAACCACTTGTCCATGCCCATTGGCATTGGCATTCCCGGGTTACCCAGCGGGCTGACTTTAACGTTCATCTTCTTTTTACAAAGTTGCAGACCGTAAAAAGTGAAGAAAATCTGCACTTCGTAACCCAGTGCAGCGGCAGTGGATGCCAGGATAAAGGGTGGATAACCCCAGTCCAGCGTGCCTTTGGTGGCGATGATGGCCATTTTCTTTTCGCTCATTACTGTTTTTCCTTCTAAATTAATCAGGTATTAAGGTAGATATTATGCAAATTGTGTCGGTTTTCAGCATCTGAGTTCAGTGCGTTTAGGTACATAACGGGTGAAAAATATGAAAGCTGATGAAAAAACACCCAGAATAAATTTCAGAAAATGCTTGTTACTATTTTTGATTTAACAAAAGTGTAGCACTCATTCAAT
>JASFOS010000140.1:0-5801 GCA_050116415.1 Thioalkalispiraceae bacterium | reverse complement strand
TACACTTGCAGAAGCATGACAAAATCAACTTGCTGAACCTGGACAAGCCAGGTCTGGAAGCCTTCTTCACCGATATGGGGGAGAAGGCTTTTCGTGCTACCCAGCTCATGCAGTGGATCTACCAGTTTGGGGTCAGTGATTTTGATCAGATGACCAACCTGGGCAAGGCCTTGCGCCAGAAACTGAAGGACAACGCCGAGATCCGGGTGCCAGAGATCGTCACCCAGCAAGCGTCGGATGATGGCACCATCAAGTGGGCACTGCAGCTCGATAGTGGTAACAATATCGAAACCGTATTTATCCCGGAAGAAGGTCGTGGCACCCTGTGTATCTCGTCACAGGTAGGCTGTGCACTGGAATGCAGTTTCTGCTCAACGGCCCAGCAAGGTTTCAACCGCAACCTGACAACCGCGGAGATTATTGGCCAGGTCTGGATTGCCAACCAGACTCTCAAGTGCATTCCACGCAACGAGCGGGTTATCACCAATATTGTTTTGATGGGCATGGGCGAGCCGTTATTGAACTTTGATAACGTGGTACGGGCTATTAACCTGATGCTGGATGACCATGCCTATGGACTGTCAAAGCGTCGCGTTACGATCAGTACTTCGGGGGTGATCCCGGCACTGGACCGGCTCAAGGAGGTCAGTGATGTGGCGCTGGCTGTCTCACTGCATGCCCCGAATGACGAGCTGCGTAACCAGCTGGTGCCGCTGAACCAGAAATACCCTATCAAGGAATTACTGGCAGCCTGCAAACGTTACGTGGCAGGTGAAACCCGGCGCAAGATCACTTTTGAATACGTGATGCTGGATGGTGTCAATGACAAGCCTGAACATGCGCGTCAACTGGTGAAGTTATTGAAAAACGTGCCGGCCAAAGTGAACCTGATTCCATTTAATCCGTTCCCGCAAACCCGTTACAAGACATCAAGTAAAGCTAACGTCCTGGCTTTCAGCCAGATATTGATCAAGGCCGGCCTGATTACGACCACACGTAAAACCCGTGGTGATGATATTGATGCTGCCTGTGGCCAGTTGGCTGGCAAGGTTACAGATAAAACAAAACGTAAATTGCGACGAAATAATGAAACACCGATAACAAGGATAATGTAATGATAAAAAAAATAGTGTTTGCATTAAGTTTAAGTGTTTTTTTAACTGCATGCGCAACCGACAGGGGACTTGATGAGGAAAAAGCAAAACGTGCAGCACAGATTAATGCGCAATTAGGCGTTGGTTATATGCGCCAGGGAAAATATGATGTCGCCAAGGAAAAACTGGAAAAAGCCATGGAGCAGGACCCCAGTAACGGTGATATCTATCATTACATGGCGGAACTTTACCGCCGGGTTAATGAGCCTGAACTGGCGGAAAGTTATTTCCAGAAGGCCATGGACTATAACCCGGAAGATACTGCACTGCTGAACAACTATGGTGTGTTCCTCTGTGGAGAAAAGAAATACCAGAAAGCCAACGAGTATTTCAACAAAGTACTGGATGATCCCGTCTATCAGCGTAAAGACCTGGTTTACGAAAATATGGGCATTTGTGCACAGTCGCAGGGTAACTTGTTGCTGGCAGAAAAATACCTTAACAAGGCGATATCGCTAAATCCGCGCTTACCGGCCGCCACCTTGACCCTGGCGCAAATGAGTTTTGACAAGCAGCAATTCAAACAGGCCAAGTTCTATTATGATCGTTATCTCGAGCTGGCGCAGCATACGTCTCAAAGTCTATGGCTGGGATATTTGCTTGAGAAACAGGTTGGCAATAAGAACCAGGCAGCGAGCTACGCCATTTTGTTAAAGGGTAAGTTCCCTGATTCCAGGGAAACGAAATTACTGCGCAAGCTCGAAAATCAATAATAATTATTAGCAAGAAATCGTAGTAGAGAAGTTTTATGTCCAAGACTATTCAGGCAATCCGAGGCATGAATGATATTTTGCCAGCCGATACTCCGCGTTGGCAGTATGTTGAACAGGTGTTTCGTGACCTGATGAACTGTTACGGCTATAGCGAAATACGCATGCCTATTGTTGAAAAGACAGACTTGTTCAAACGTTCTATCGGAGAGGTTACAGATATTGTCGAAAAGGAAATGTATACCTTCGACGATAGAAATGGTGACAGTTTAACGCTGCGCCCGGAAGGAACCGCCGGTTGTGTGCGCGCAGGCATGGAAAATGGTTTGCTACATAACCAGACTCAACGTCTCTGGTACAGCGGCCCCATGTTCAGGCATGAACGACCCCAAAAAGGTCGTTATCGCCAGTTTCATCAAATGGGCGTCGAAACATTCGGCCTGGAAGGGCCTGATATTGATGCCGAGATGATCTTGATGACGGCACGCCTGTGGAAACAACTGGGAATGCAGGATGACGTACAACTGGAACTCAATTCACTGGGAAGCCTGGAGGCCAGGAAGGCTTATCGAGATATCCTGGTTGAGTACCTGGAACAACACAAAGCGATTCTGGATGAAGACAGCCAGCGCCGTTTGACGTCAAACCCGTTACGTATCCTCGACAGCAAGAACCCTCATATGCAGGCGATGATCGAGGCGGCGCCAAAACTGGCCGAGCATCTTGATAATGAGTCACGCGAGCATTTTGAGGCGCTGTGCAAATTACTGGATAATGCCGGCATTGAATATGTCATCAACCAGCGCCTGGTGCGTGGCCTGGATTATTACAGCAAGACCGTGTTTGAGTGGACGACCAGTAAACTGGGTGCACAGGGCACGATATGTGCGGGTGGACGGTTTGATGGGCTGGTTGAACAACTGGGTGGCAAAGCGACGCCGGCAATGGGTTTTGCGCTGGGGATCGAACGACTGGTTGCCTTGCTGGAAGATGATGACACGGCAATAATCGACAATACACCCCATGCGTATCTATTAATGGCGGGTGAGCAGGCCGAGCAACAGGGGTTTGCGCTGGCAGAAAAACTGCGTGACGAGATCGTGGGATTACGCTTGTTAAGCCACTGTGGTGGTGGCAGTTTCAAGAGCCAGATGAAAAAAGCCGATAAAAGTGGTGCACAGGTTGCACTGATACTGGGTGAAGATGAAATTATTAACCAGCTCATTACCGTGAAGGATTTGCGTGGTGATAAAGGTCAGCAACAGATCACCCTGGATGATTTAAATTCATATATGTCTGAATTGGTTTATTCAGTATAACTAGACAAACAAGCTTGGAGTTGAACTCGTGGAAATACACCGTACTGAAGAAGAACAAGTTGAAGCGATAAAAAAATGGTGGAAAGAAAACGGCACCTCGGTAGTAGTCGGTGTTGTTCTGGGTATTGCGGCAATATTTGGTGTGCGTTATTGGTTTGATTACCAGCAAGCACAGGCGCAGCAGGCTTCGTCGCTCTATGCACAAGTATTGTCGAGCCTGGCAACTGATCAGCAAAAGTCCGAAGCACTGGCATCGGAAATTGCCGCTAATTATGCATCGACACCTTATGCTTCATTAACTGCGTTGAGCATGGCGAAAGCCAAGGTAGAAAGCAAGGACTTCCAGGCTGCACAGAGTTATTTACAATGGGTACTTGATAACGGCGAAGATGAAGGCTTTCAACATATTGCGCGTCTTCGTCTGGCAAGATTGTTGATCCAGGCTGCCAAGCTGGACCAGGCAGAGAGCCTGGTTAAGGCAGCTCCCGAAACAGGCTTCACGTCAGAATATGCAGAACTACGTGGTGATATTTTCCTTGCCAGGAATAACATGTCAAAGGCCGCCGAGCAGTATCGACAGGCTCAGGCCGGATTACAGCCGTCCTCGCAGCGTAGTCAGTACTTGCAGATGAAAATCGATGACCTGGCTATCACCAAGTAAACTCGCGAGTCACTAATGAAATTCTTGAACTTATTGATTATTGGTCACCTCATGCTGCTGTTAACGGCATGTGGGTCATCACCGTCACCGGTATTACCACCCTTGGAATTAACACCACTGAAGAATGAAATCAGGGTGAGCCATGACTGGACGCGTCATCTTGACCAGGGTGCCAGTTTTGCCTATTTGAAGTTAACGCCGGTCGTGACAGATGACAAATTATATAGCATCGATCATACCGGTTACCTGCAACTTATCGACCTGGAAACGGGCAAGAAGCTGTGGGATAAAAATCTGAATACAGCTGTTTCGACAGCACTTTCTTTACAGCAAAATCAACTGTTTGTTGGCACCAGCCAGGGCGAGGTGATTGCCTTATCGGCAGATAACGGTGAGATACTATGGCGTCAGACACTTTCCAGTGAAGTGCTTGCGCCTGCGCGTGCCGAGAACGGCGTGGTGGTGGTACGCACTGTGGATGGCAAGTTGTATGGCCTGAATGCGATTGATGGCAGTAGGCGCTGGACTTATTCCCGTGAAGTCCCGTTATTAACCTTGCGTGGAAACAGCACCCCGGTGATCAGTAATAACATCGTGCTGATGGGGTCTGACAATGGAAAACTAACGGCACTGACCCTGGAACAGGGTACCATGTTATGGGAAGCAACCATCGCGGTGCCGCAGGGACGTACTGAACTGGAAAGAATTATTGATATTGATGCGGAACTGGTTGTGGTTAAAGATGTTGTTTATGTGATCAGCTATCAGGGGCGGGTTGCGGCGGTGCAAATCAACTCAGGCCGTATTCACTGGGCTCGTGAAATGTCGTCTTATAGCGGGTTCCAGGTCGATCCCTATCGCGTGTATTTAACTGATGCGGAAGGCTATATCTGGGCCTTGAATCGTTTCAATGGGGCAACCATCTGGCGCCAGGATAAATTACTACGTCGCTCATTAACCCGCCCGGTTTTGCAGGAAGGTTACCTGGTTGTGGCTGATTTCAAAGGTTATCTGCACTGGCTGTCGCGTGAAGATGGTCACTTTGTTGCGCGTAGACGCGTCAATGAAGAGCATTACCTGTTTACTACCCCTGATCCGGAAGAGGAACTTTTATTCGACCGGGCAGAAAACGTACTGGCCACGCCCATCGTAGCGGGTAAAACCGTTTATGCACTGGATCGCATGGGAACCTTGTCAGCATTTTCACTTCAGCAATAGATTGCTTTTAAATTATTAGTTAACCATGAAACCTGTAATCGCCCTTGTTGGTCGACCCAATGTCGGTAAGTCCACCTTGTTCAATCGCTTGACGCGTTCCCGTGACGCGCTGGTGGCTGATCAACCTGGACTTACCCGCGATCGTAAGTTTGGCGAGGGCAAACTGGGAGAACACCCCTATATCGTCGTCGATACCGGCGGTTTGAGTGGTGATATTGATGGGGTTGAAGGCTTGATGGCCGATCAGTCGTGGCTGGCTGTTCAGCAGGCTGACATCGTCCTGTTCCTGGTTGATGCGCGTGCTGGTTTAACACCGGATGATGAAAGCATCGCACAACACTTAAGGGCCAGTGGTAAAACCATTCACCTGGTCGTCAATAAAACCGATGGCCTGAATCCTGACGTGGTAACGGCGGAATTTTATTCTCTCGGCATGGGAGAGCCACTGCCCATCGCCGCGGCACATGGACGCGGTGTGCATGCCTTGATTGACAGGGTGCTAGGTGAATTGGCCGAGCTGGAGAGTGAAGCAGAGGAAGAGCAGGACAAGGGTATCAAGATTGCCGTGATAGGCCGTCCCAACGTGGGTAAATCCACATTGGTAAACCGTATCCTCGGTGAGGAGCGGGTAGTGGCTTATGATATGCCGGGTACCACGCGTGATAGCATCTACCTGCCGTTTGAACGAAATGATCAGCACTACACCCTGATAGATACCGCGGGTATACGGCGTCGTGCC
>JASFOS010000139.1:0-5812 GCA_050116415.1 Thioalkalispiraceae bacterium | reverse complement strand
TCAATGATGCCTGTGTTGAAGCCCGCATCCCGCTGGTGTCCGGAGCGGCGATCCGCATGGAAGGTCAACTGACCGTGTTTATTAATGACGGTAGCGGTCCCTGTTACCGTTGTCTTTACCACGAAGCCGGTGACGAGGATTTACGTTGTAGTGAAAACGGCGTGCTTGCCCCGGTAGTCGGCGTGATCGGCAGCCTGCAGGCGCTCGAAGCGATCAAGTTACTGACCGGCATCGGTGAAACACTGCATGGCCGACTGCTGTTACTGGATGCCTTGCACATGGATACCCGCGTATTAAAACTGAAAAAAGATCCCGATTGCCCGGTATGCGGCTCAAGCTAAACCGTCTTTAAAAAGCTTCGCAAGGTTTGTTTTAATGTTCCGAGCCTGAGGGTGGTGACGGCATATCACTGGCAAACAGTTCCTCGATATCGACCGCATCAAACAGGTATTTATGATTGCAGAACTCGCACGCCACTTCGACGTTACTCTGCTCCTCGATGATCGACCTGACTTCCTCGTACCCCAGCGAACGTAACATGCTGGCAACGCGGTCCCGTGAACAGGGGCAGTAAAATTTCAGTGGTTCCTTTTCAAACAGGCGAATATCTTCTTCATGATACAGGCGATGAATAATTTCATCTGCATCCAGGTTTAATAACTCAGGTTCCTGGATGGTAGCGGACAACTGTTGCACCCGTTCCCAGGCATCCTGGTCGGTAACTTCGTCATTGGCCGGCAAGCGCTGTATCAACAGGCCGCCACAACGTTGCTCATCACAGGCCAGCCATAACTGGGTGTCCAGTTGTTCCGAGCGTACCAGGTAATTTTCCAGTGCATCGGATAAACTATCACCCAGCAGTTCAACGATACTCTGATAACGTTCCTTTTCCTTGCCGCTTTCACCTGAAGGCTCCAGGTTCATCACCAGGTGACCATCACCGGCCAACTCTTTCAACCCGCCCACCGGCACCACGTCAGCAGAATGGGCAATACCGCGCAGATGACGTACCTCGCTTTCCTGGCCGGTAGTACATTCCGCGATCATCAATGAGATCGGCCCGCTACCCTGTAACTGCAAGGACAACTTGCCGGAAAATTTCAAAGTCGCGGAAAGTAAAACCACGGCGGACAACATTTGCCCCAGCAACTGTTTTACCGGTTGCGGGTAATCATGGTTTTCGATCACCGCTTGCCAACTGCTATCCAGCTGGAGCACTTCACCACGAATCGCGGCATTTTCAAACAGGAAACGTTGTAGGGTATCGCTCATAGAGAATTTCAAACTTATCGAGTTTATAAACTATATCACCCCACCCTACCCCTCCCCTTGAAGGGGAGGGTATAGACCCCTCTCCCTCAGGGAGAGGCAGGGTGAGGGGATTTAAAAAAAGAACCTGTAGTTATTCACTAAGTTTCTTTTTAAGAAGTTGATTCACCTGGCCCGGGTTCGCCTTACCACCCGTCTGTTTCATGATCTGGCCGACAAAGAAGCCCAGCATTTTTTCCTTGCCGGCCTTGTATTCCTCAACCTGTTTCGGGTTGTTGGCCAGCACTTCATCGACCATGGCTTCAATGGCACCGCTATCGGTGATTTGCTTGAGACCCTTGTTGTCGATAATCTCATCAGCACTGCCTTCGCCCTTCCACATCGCCGCGAACACTTCCTTGGCGATCTTGCCGGAGATCGTGTTGTCCTTGATGCGCGCCAGTAACTCGCCAAGCATCTCGGCGCTCACCGGGCTTTCACTGATGTCCCTGGCTTCCTTGTTCAGGTAACCACCCAGCTCGGCTATCACCCAGTTGGCCGCCAGCTTGCCGTCGCCGGCCTGTTTCACCACGCTTTCAAAGTAATCGGCCGTATCACGGTTCAGGGTGATGATTGCAGCATCTTCGGCTTTTATACCAAACTCGTCGATGAAACGGGCTTTCTTGGCATCCGGTAATTCCGGCAAGGTGGCGCGAATCGACTCGATGTGATCCTGGGTCACTTCAACCGGCAACAGGTCCGGATCCGGGAAGTAACGGTAATCGTTGGCCTCTTCCTTGGAACGCATGGAACGGGTTTCATTCTTGTCCGGATCGTAGAGGCGGGTTTCCTGCACCACTTCGCCACCGCCTTCGATAATATCGATCTGGCGTTCGACTTCGTACTCGATGGCACGCTCGACGAAGCGGAACGAGTTGATGTTTTTCAACTCGGTGCGGGTACCAAACTCTTCTTCTCCCTTGAGGCGCACCGACACGTTGGCATCACAACGGAACGAGCCTTCCTGCATGTTGCCGTCACTGATCCCCAGGTAACGTACCAGTGAATGCATTTTCTTCATGTAGGCCACCGCTTCCCTGGCCGAGCGCATGTCCGGCTCGGAAACAATTTCCAGTAACGGGGTACCGGCACGGTTCAGGTCAATGCCGGTCATACCGTGGAAATCCTCATGCAAGGATTTACCGGCATCTTCTTCCAGGTGCGCACGGGTCACACCGATACGCTTGGTCGTGCCATCTTCCAGGTCAATATCAATATGTCCCGTGCCGACGATGGGCAATTCGAACTGGCTGATCTGGTAACCCTTGGGCAGATCCGGGTAGAAATAATTCTTGCGCGCGAAGACCGAACGCTCACCAATGTCTGCTTCGATCGCCAGGCCAAACTTGATGGCCATGTTCACCACTTCCTGATTAAGCACCGGCAAAACACCGGGCAAACCCAGGTCAACGGCACAGGCCTGGGTATTGGGTTGCGCACCGTAGGCGGTCGATGCACCCGAGAAAATTTTACTCTTGGTGGCAAGCTGGGTATGTATTTCCAGGCCGATTACTGTTTCCCATTGCATTATTCAAACCCTCCTGGCGCCTGCTGGTGCCAGTCTGTGGCCAGCTGGTACTGGTGCGCCACATTCAATAAGCGTGCTTCATCAAAATAATTACCGATGATCTGCAACCCGACCGGCAGGTTATGGGCAAAACCCGCCGGCACCGACATGCCCGGCAGGCCCGCCAGGTTGACCGCGATGGTATAAATATCGGACAGGTACATGCTGATCGGATCATCCGATTTTTCACCGACGTTGAATGCCACGTTGGGTGATGTGGGCCCCATGATGACATCGACTTTTTCGAATGCCTGTTTGAAATCATCACTGATCAGGCGACGCACTTTCTGTGCTTTTAAATAATAAGCATCGTAATAACCGGCCGATAAGGCATAGGTACCGATCATAATGCGACGTTTCACCTCGGCGCCAAAACCTTCACCGCGACTGCGCTTGTAGAGATCCTCCAGGTCACTGGGATCTTCACAACGATGGCCAAAACGCACGCCATCAAAACGCGACAGGTTGGAGGAACACTCGGCCGGGGCCACCACGTAATAGGCCGGTACCGACAAGCCCGAGTTGGGTAAACTGATTTCAACCACTTCGGCACCCAGCTTCTTGTATTCAGCGATGGCCGCCTCGATGACCCTGGCGACTTCACTGTCCAGCCCCGCGTCGAAAAACTCCTTGGGGATGCCGATTTTCAAACCCTTGATATCATTGTTGAGGCTGGCGGTGTAATCCGGCACGTCTGTTTCAACACTGGTTGAATCGCGCGGATCAAAGCCCGACATGGTCCCCAGCATGATGGCCGCGTCTTCCGCGGTCTGGGTAAAGGTGCCGGCCTGGTCCAGGCTGGAAGCGAAGGCAATCATGCCGTAACGCGATACGCGGCCATAGGTCGGCTTGAAACCGGTAATGCCACACAGCGCGGCCGGCTGGCGTATCGAGCCGCCGGTATCGGTACCACTGGCGCCGGGGACGAAACGGGCGGCAACCGCCGCTGCCGAACCACCCGATGAACCACCCGGCACTTTATCGGTATCCCATGGGTTTTTTACCGGGCCATAAAAGCTGGTCTCATTGGATGAGCCCATGGCAAATTCATCCATGTTGGTTTTACCCACCATTACCGCGCCGGCGTTGTTAAATTTCTCGATGACCGTGGCATCATAAGGCGCGATAAAATTATCCAGCATCTTCGAGCCACAGCTGGTCTTGATGCCATTGGTACAGAAAATATCTTTTTGTGCCAGGGGGATCCCGGTCAGGGTACGGGTTTCGCCACTGGCAATTTTTTTATCCGCTTCGCGCGCCTGGGCCAGGGCATGTTCCGCTGAAACCGTGATGAAACTGTTCAATTGTGGATCCAGTTTTTCAATGCGGTCCAGGTAACTCCGGGTAAGTTCTTCACTGGAAAAAGCCTTGCCTTTCAGGCCTTGAACCAGTTGTGCAATTGTCTTGCTATGCATGTGAATAAATCTCTGAAACGTTCTTGGTTTGAAACTAGCAATACTTGCTAGCTGTGGTTCACTCGATCACCTTGGGTACCAGGTACAGGCCTTCTTCCACGCTCGGCGCGATTTGCTGGAAGTGTTCGCGCTGATTGGTTTCGGTCACTTCATCCTTCCTCAGGCGCTGGGTGGTATCCAGGGGGTGGGCCATGGGGCTAACATTCTCGGTATCCACGGCGCTCATTTGTTCAACCAGGTCGAGTATATTGGACAGGTTGCTGGCATACCCCGGGACATCCTTTTCATCAATTCCCAGTCGCGCCAGGTGGGCAATTTTCTCCACGTCAGACTTTTCCAATGACATTTCATCATCCTGTTTTTGGTTTGAAACGGCTGCCGAGCTGTGATGGGCTAGGCAATTCGGCAATATTATATCAGAGGTAAACTTGCCCAAACCCCTTGTATTTGATTAAAGTAGCGCGAATAATAATTTTTCCACCTAATTCGGCGATTATAAAAACATGTTTGAAAGTTTACGCGGCATTTTTTCCAATGACGTGTCCATCGACCTGGGCACGGCCAACACCCTTATTTACGTAAAAGGACAGGGCATCGTCCTCAATGAACCCTCGGTGGTAGCCATTCGCCAGGAACGCGGTCCCGGTGGCCCGAAAAGCGTTGCCGCGGTCGGCATGGAAGCCAAGCAAATGCTGGGCCGCACCCCCGGCAACATCGTCGCGATCCGCCCCATGAAAGATGGTGTAATAGCCGACTTTACCGTCACCGAGAAAATGCTCCAGCACTTCATCCGTAAAGTGCATGAAGCGCGTTTTTTCCGCCCCAGTCCACGGGTTTTGATCTGTGTGCCCTGCGGTTCAACCCAGGTCGAGCGCCGCGCGATTCGTGAATCGGCCGCGGGCGCCGGTGCCCGCGAGGTCTACCTGATCGAGGAACCGATGGCCGCCGCCATCGGTGCCGGCATGCCCATCAAGGAAGCCAGCGGATCCATGGTACTGGATATCGGTGGCGGTACCACCGAGGTGGCGGTGATTTCCCTGAACGGCATCGTCTACTCCGCCTCGGTGCGCATCGGTGGCGATCGGTTTGACGAGGCCATTATCAGCTACGTGCGCCGCAATTATGGCAGCCTGATCGGTGAATCCACCGCGGAACGCATCAAGCATGAAATCGGGACGGCTTACCCGGGCAACGAAGTGCGCGAAATGGAAGTCCGCGGCCGTAACCTGGCCGAAGGGGTACCGCGCAGCTTTACCCTGAACAGCAACGAAATCCTCGAATCCCTGCAGGAGCCTTTATCCGGGATCGTGGCGGCAGTGAAAACCGCCCTCGAGCAAACCCCGCCTGAACTGGCATCGGATATTGCCGAGCGCGGCATGGTGCTCACCGGAGGTGGCGCCCTGCTCAACGATCTGGACAGGTTACTGATGGAAGAAACCGGCCTGCCGGTACATATCGCGGAAGACCCGTTGACCTGCGTCGCCCGTGGCGGTGGCCGCGCGCTGGAAATCATTGATGAGCA
>JASFOS010000138.1:0-5883 GCA_050116415.1 Thioalkalispiraceae bacterium | reverse complement strand
TGGCCTGAATAGAAATATAAACAATATAAATTATTTGTATCTTGTTTATTTCATGAAAGACATCAATGGAAACTGGAAGCTACATTCAATGTAGAGGTTGTCATGAAAAAAAAATATATGTTAATAATAGTTTTTATTTTTATAACAATATGTTGGCTTCCACCATTTTATATTGGTAGTTCTATATCAGGAAAAGTTGTTGATGAAGATACTGGAAAACCGATTGAAGGCCTTAATGTTGTAGCAGACTGGGAATTACGTACCGGTTTCCTTGAGTCACACATTGCGAAACCTATTTATATTACTGAAACAGTAACAGATGAGAATGGTTATTTTTATATTGATGGGTGGGGACCAAGGTTTAATAAAATATTTCATAGTATACATGAAGAAGATCCAATGCTAATCCTGTTGAAAGATGGTTATGAGATAAAGATATTGAGAGGAATGCTCTATGGCCAACATGTTTTTCCTTACGTAAGCTCTAATTTAAACAATAAAACTTTTAAAATAAAAAAGCATAACTTTGCACGAGAAAGAAAATCTTCGAGTCTTCTGTCAGATGTAAGAATCAGTCTAACATCCATTTTTTCTGAAAAAAATTGCCATTGGAAAAAAATTACAAAGTTTCTGAAAGAATATGAATCGATTAGAAATAATGTTGTTGACATAAATAGGCCTAAAAGATGGCGAATACAAAGTATTTATGAAATACCAGTAATTACTGGGAAATGTGATCTTTCAGAGTTAAGGAGATCTCTGTGAGGAGATTAATAACTTATATAACACTACATTTTATACTAAGTAATAGTGTTTCCGCATATGAAATAAGCACTCACCAAAAAATATCGGAATATGCGTATGATAATTCTATTCTGGCAAAAGATGAGTTTTTCAATAATATTGGATTTGATGCTGAAGAATCATTCCTAGGCTACGATAATATAAGAAAAAGAGCATTTTTATTAATGAGTGATGGGTCAAAGAATGAAGATGGGGGACTAAGATTTTTAAATCATTTTTATGCTCCGCAGATGGGAGGAGAAGGGTTAACTAAAACACCGGGTATGGCATCCCCAGACTGGGTTCTTGAAGAGCAAAATAATAGTGCTCAGACATTCTCTTATAGTGATGCAATTAATAGTTTTTATTTCTCTCTGCAGATCAAACAGCCAGAAGAAAGAAACAGATTTTTTGGCCTAACAATAGAGCGGCTCGGTCATTCTGTGCATCATATGCAAGATATGGCGCAGCCACAGCATGTTAGAGATGATATACATTGCGATAGTTTATTATGTTGGCCAATCGATGGATTTTATTCTCCAAGTCTTTATGAAAAATCAACACAAAAGCAAAATTCAAATTTACCTTTCAATGCATTTCACAGATTAGATCTATCTGAATTTACGAGAGCAAGGGAAATATGGGGGTCGCCAAACGATATAAATAGCAAAGGAATAGCTGTATATACAAGCTATAATTTTTTAAGCGAGGGAACGAACTTTCTGAGAGACTCTTCGGGGCAAGTGGTATCAAATGGAGAGAATATCTATCCTAGATATGAAGAAGATAAAGTATTAGAACTGGATATTAAACAAATTAACCCATCCTCAAGACTAACTGGTGTTATCCGGTTTTATGGAACTACATTTGTTAATAGTACTGTTGTCAATCCATTAGCAACTAGCCAGTCTGTTTTTGACTTTGAAATTAGAAAATATGCTGCTGCACCAAACTACTATAATGTTTCTAAAGCAGGCTTTACTCTTAACCGCATAAATCTTAATGCAACCAGAAAATTCCTGATCCCTAAAGCGGTTACCTATAGTGTCGGATTGATTGATTACTTCTTCCGTGGCCGCCTTGAGATTACCGATATTCAGTGGGGCGCCACTGGTCTTGAACTTACTGTTCATAATATTTCCGAAGGCAATTTTGATCTAGGTGAAGGCGCTTTTGAAGTTTATTATGACGCCAAGGATGGCCTACGTTACCCGGCAACAATAATCAATACCGGTGCCATTACGTCACTAACAAATGGCGATTCAACAACCTTATCTCTTGAAGTTCCTTCAGATGTTGACTGGAGCAAGGAAAACCCGTTTGTGCTTGTGTTCAAAGGCATCATTGGCGAGGAGCAAGGCATTGCCGCCAAGGTATTCAATGCATCGATGCGCAGCCTGGTGTTTACCACCAATGATCCTGATGCGGCTGATTATTCTTCGCATGAAATCTATTGGGGTAATGGTGAGTGGGTGTTGAGCGAGGCAACGAATAACAAGGTAGGTAATCTTGACTGGCGTGGCTGGTATGTCAATGGCATGCCGACCAGGGTTTTATCGTGGAAAGGTCCTCAAACCCGCTATTTGCCCAAAAACTCATGGAAGTACGAATATTCAGACATGATTTATATGGATGGTCTTGAGGCGTTCCGGGTACCTGGTGGCCATCGTGTACTTGGGGCGGCGCTGCAAAAAGACTTGTACGATGAAAGCAAAGCCTGGGTGGTCGCCGTCTGCCGTAATGAACTCAACGATTCCAGGGAAGATATAATCTTCAGACGTCCAGCCACGATTGATTTGTCAGGCACACTTTATGAGCCTGACCTTCATCCCGACGGTTGGGAAGAAATAGGTCGACATGCTTTCCTGAGTTATGGCTATCCTTTTCAGCCATGGTTCTTCAATGGTGACGGGACCGAAGCCCAAACCATGCGCTGGAATTATGACAGCAGTGCCAGTTATTACAGTCAGCTGCATCGGCTTAAAGTGACTATCCCGCAGGCAAGGGTGGCGTATTTTCAGGACATGGGGGTCACTGCTTTGCAGGAAAATTATACGCTAACGACCTCGTGCAGCAGGGGACCGACCGTGTATCAAAACGACTGTGATGGACAACCGGTGGGTACATCCGGAAACATTTATAGTGAAAGGCATGATAATAAATCAATCTCAACTGACTATGATTTAACAGGGAGTAATATTGTTGCAGTCGATTATATCGATAACCAGGAAGTATTCCTTGAGTATCATGTCAATAATGTTGTCACAGAAGGACAGGATTCAGATTATGATTCTATTTATTCGGCAAGCTGCGAAGTGGTGGATGAACCCCTGCCTGTACATACGGTAAGGACAAATGAAACCAGTTCAGTAACTGATGCTGAAACAGTTACATATTATTCGGCAAGCAATAATTATGTGAAGGTGGCGAATAGTGGAAACCTGACCGTTGACGAATATCTGTGGAATAAAACCATCAACAAGAAAGCGACCAGCACTAATATTCAATCAGTTGAGGGCTCCGGTAACAACACTTACCTTATATTAGAGTACATCGATCTAAGGTACGGGGTTGTGGTTGCTGTAGAAACTGACAAAACATGGCTGACAACCCGGCAAGACGGGTCAACGATTGCCAATAATGGTACGGAAGAAACGCGTATCTTGACCTGGAAAAAAGGTATCACTTCAAAAGAAGTGATCGGAACGACAACTGTTTCTTTCAACTCGGGATACAGGCCTATCGATTGCACTTCACAGGACATAACATTTTCAGAACCATACTCAGTGGAGCCAGTTTATGGTGGCTATTATGGAAATATCATGATGGGTATCGATTTGCAGGGTCGAATATTTTACTCCTATGCCTATTTTAACCAGGTTTATAATCGACTGGAGAATGGGGATGTGGGGAAATTATTGAATCAATCGGTAGACAATACCTGGTTCAGTATCGTGGGGATAAAGTGATAAATAACCGCATCAGGTAAAGACGCGATAGGCATCAAACACCGGCCCATCGACGCAGACGCGTTTCATCGCCGGGCCTTCCTCGGTTTCCACTTTCACCACGCAGCCGGCACAACCACCCACCGCGCAGGCCATGAATTCTTCCAGCGAGACCTGGCAAGGGAGGTCATAGTCTTTGGCGAGTTGCGCTACCGCTTCCAGCATCGGGTGCGGGCCGCAGGAAAAAATTTCCACTTCGTTACGCTGGTCTTCACTCAAGGCGTCGAGCCATAGCCGCGCCAGGTCGGTGACGTAACCGTTGTAGCAACCGGCATAACCTTGGGTGCTGGTGAGGCGGGTGGCGATGTTCCATTCTTCCAGTAATGGCATGGTGGCGATCACCTCGTCGGGGATGCCGGGCACCAGGAACTCGGAAGGCTGGGTCTTGAACGGAAACGGCACTTCCGAACCGAGGATCACCAGCGGTGAATAGGTTTCTTTGGCCTGGCGCATGGCGTCGGCGAGGAAGATCATCGGTGGCATGCCCACGCCGCCGCCGATTAACAGCGGGCGCTTGCGTTCGGGGTGCAATTCAAACGGCTGGCCGATGGGGCCCATGATGTTGATGTGTTCGCCGATCGCGCGTTGCGCGAGTAACGCGGTGCCTTCACCGAAGGCCTTGTAAAGAAAATCCACGTGGCCATGTTGCCTGTTGACGCGCATGATGGAAATGGGGCGGCGCATGGGGCGCAACGGGTGACAGGTGATGTGGGCAAAACTGCCGGCCTGGGCGCGCTCGGCAATTCCCGGGGCATACACGCGCATGATGTGCTGGTCACCCCCGTGGTGGGAATGTTCCAGGATTTCGCAGTCTTCAACCAGGATGGTGTTTCGGTGTGTGGTCATGTTGGTGGCTGCCAGTCAGTTCAAGCGTTGAGTGCAAATACGGTCTTGCCGTTGAGTAAAGTATAGGTAACCCGGCCCTTGAGTTCCCAGCCATCCAGTGGCGTATTTTTGCCCTGGCTCACCAGCTGCTCAGCGTTCACGCTCCAGTGCTGTTCAGCATCGAAGATGCAGATATCGGCGACGGCGCCTTCGGCCAGCTGGCCTTTATCCAGCCCCAGGATCCGGGCCGGGTGCTGGGTCAGGCGGGCGATGGCTTCGATGGGGGTTAACAGGCCCTCATCCACCAGCCGCCAGGTCAACGGTAACAGGGTTTCCAGCGCGGAGATGCCCGGCTCGGTTTCGGAAAACGGCGCCAGCTTGGCATCGGCATCATGCGGTTGATGATCCGAGCAGACCGCGGTGATGTTACCGCTTTGCAGCGCATGGTGCAGGCATTCCATGTCACGCTGGGTCCTTAACGGCGGACGTACATGGCACTGGCTGTTGAAGTAGCCCAGGTCCATTTCCGTCAGGTGCAACTGGTGGGCGGCCACGTCGGCGGTGACCGGTAAACCGTCATGCTGGGCACGGGCGATCATCTGGATCGCACGGCCGGTGGACAGGCGGCAGAAGTGAGCACGTACTCCGGTCTGCTCGATGAGCATCAGTTCGCGTGCCACCGCCACGGTTTCCGCGGCTTCCGGGATGCCGGGCAGGCCGAGGCGTGACGAGATGCTGCCTTCGTGGGCGACCCCGCCATTGACCAGGCTGTGTTCTTCCGGGGTGATGAACACGGTCAGCCCGCAGCTGGCGGCGTATTCCATGGCGCGGCGCATGATCAGGGTATTGCCGATATAGCGGGTGCCATTGCTGACCCCGACACAGCCCCCTTCGATACGCAGTTCATCCATTTCGCTGAGCTGTTCACCCTGCAGTCCCAAGGTCAGGGCGCCGAGGGTCACCACGTTGGCAAAGCCGGCCTGTTCGGCGCGTCGTTGAATCAGTTCCGCCACTGCCGGGTTGTCGATGATTGGCTGGGTATCCGGTGGCACGCACAGCGTGGTGACGCCACTGGCCGCGGCCGCCCGGGTTTCGGAGGCAATGGTACCCTTGTGTTCCTGGCCCGGTTCACGGAGGCGTGCGCACAGATCGACAATGCCCGGCATAATAATTTGTCCCTGGGCATCGATGGTTTCATCGGCCTTGAAGCCTTTCGGTGCTTTTTCTAGCGAAGCGATCCTGCCGTCCACGATATACACATCATGCT
>JASFOS010000137.1:0-5912 GCA_050116415.1 Thioalkalispiraceae bacterium | reverse complement strand
GGGAAACCGTGAACCGGTTCCTTGGGTTAGCGGATTTTTATGGTGATCATGAATCATAGTGAACTTCAAACGATATAACAGGTCGTAGTGAAGAATAAAAAACAGATAGGGGAGAGCACGTGTCTGCTGATTTATCAGTAATCCGTTTGGTCATGGATGCCAGTTTCCTGGTACAACTGGTCATGCTGGTATTACTTTTTGCTTCGATACTGTCATGGACAGTGATATATAAAAAAAGGCTGGTTATCAAAAATGCCCGCAAGGCGGCGGATCAGTTTGAACGCCGTTTCTGGTCGGGGGCGGACCTGGGTGAACTGTATAAAAAACTGTCATCACGCCGCACCGCGCTTAACGGCATGACCTCGATTTTTGAAGCGGGTTTCCGAGAGTTTGCCCATCTGCGCAAACATAAACCCAGCGATGCCATGTCCGTGGTGGAAGGCGCACAACGTGCCATGCGCGTGGCCTTGAACCGTGAAATCGACAGCCTTGAACAACACCTGTCATTCCTGGCCACGGTCGGTTCCACCAGTCCCTATATTGGCCTGTTTGGCACGGTATGGGGCATCATGAACTCTTTCCTGGCACTGGGTGCGGTAAAGCAGGCCACGATCGCCTCCGTGGCGCCCGGTATTGCCGAAGCATTGATCGCCACCGCGATGGGACTATTTGCCGCGATTCCGGCCGTAATTGCTTATAACCGTTATTCCAATGATATCGAGAGGCTGATCAGTCGATACGATATCTTTGCTGAAGAGTTTTCCACAATCCTGCAACGCCAGGCTCATACCTGATAGTTATGTCTTACCAGTCCGCAACACGATTCCGCAAACGTCGCATGTCAGAGATTAACGTGGTGCCGTACATTGACGTGATGCTGGTACTGCTGGTGATTTTCATGGTCACTGCGCCCTTGTTATCGCAGGGAGTGGATGTGGAACTGCCGGAAGCGGATGCCAAGGTCATCGATACGCAAAACCAGGAGCCGGTGATCGTGAGTATTGATAAACAGGGTGACTTTTATCTCAACCTGGGAAACAAAAAAGAACAACCCATCGCGGCACAGGACCTTGTCAACAAGGTGTCTATCGTGATGCGCCAGCGCAAGCAAACCACGATCTATGTGCGCGGTGATCGTGACGTGAGTTACGGGAAAGTGGTGGCAGTGATGGCATTATTACAAAAAGCCGGCGTGGGAAATGTTGGCTTGATGACGGACCTGTCTGCACAATAAACACGTATCTATGTGGAGTATCATAAAAGAGAACCCTAAAGCGGTGATATTCGCCATCGCCGTGCATGTCATATTTGTGGTTGTGCTGGTTGTTAGTCTCAAGCACAGTGCACCGACAGTCGCGGTCAATCCACAAACCGAGATCGTCAAGGCCACGGTGATCGACGAGGGCAAGATAAAAAGAGAGCGTGAACGCCAAGCGGCAAAAAAACGTCAACAGGAACAGGCGCGTAAAGAAGCGCAAAGACGCAAACGCGAGGCTGAACGCAAAGCTGAAGCCAGGCGTCAGGCGGAACTGAAACGAAAACGCGAGCAGGAAAAGAAAAAACAGCTGGCGTTAAAGCAAAAACAGGAAGCCGAAGCCCGGGAGCAGAAACGCCAGGCTGAACTGGCAAGAAAAAAGAAACAGGAAGCGGAAAAACGTAAAGCGGCTGAACTGAAAAAGAAACGGGAAGAGGCTGAACGCAAAGCCCGCGAAGCCGAGTTAAAACGCCAGCTGGCCGAGGATGCTCGCCAGCGCGAGTTGCAGGCAAAACGTGCCGCGCAACAAAAGGAGGTGGATCGCTACCAGGCGTTGATCAAGCAGGCCATATCCAATAAATGGCGTATCCCGGTTTCGGCACAACAGGGACAGGCGTGCGTGCTCAAGTTACGGCTGATACCCAGTGGTGACGTGGTAAGTGTACAGGTGCTGGAAAGCAGTGGTGACCCGGTATTCGATCGTTCGGTAGAATCAGCGGTCTATAAGGCATCACCATTACCCTTGCCACCGGCAGAGTCAGGTTTGTTTGACGAGTTCAGGGAAATCAATGTTCCCTTCAGACTGGAAAAAAAGAGTTAAACGATAGCAATGTTAAAAAAACTATTTGTCATTCTGTTTTTACTGACGGGGGCTGTCCATAACAGTTGGGCGGTGTTAACCATTGAAATTACCGAGGGGGTGGAAGGGGCTTCGCCGATCGCGATCGTGCCATTTGCCTGGCAGGGTGCCAAACCACCCCCGCAGGATATGGCGGCCATCATCAGTGCGGATTTGCAACGGAGTGGACTGTTTTCACCGCAGGCAGAAAAAGACCTGATATCCCGGCCCCACCAGGCTGATGAAGTCAATTTTACCGACTGGCGAGTGCTGAATATCGAACACCTGGTGGTCGGCAAGATCAAGGCATTGCCCGGCGATGAATTCCAGATCCAGTTTCAGCTCATGGATGTGAGCAAAGGCACGCAAATTGCCGGTTACAGCATTCGCAGCCGCCGCGCGGGCCTGCGCCGTACCGCGCACAAGATTAGCGATATTATTTATAAAGTATTGACCGGTACCCCGGGCGCCTTTGACACCCTGATCGCCTACGTGACAGTCCAGCAGTACCCGTCCGGTAAGCGCAAGTATCGCCTGGCGGTAGCGGATTCGGATGGTTATGATGAGCAGATTATCCTTGAGTCATCACAGCCCCTGATGTCACCCAGCTGGTCACCGGATGGCAAGCAGCTGGCCTACGTGTCATTCAGAAACGGGCGCCCGGAAATTTTTATCCAGAACATCATTACCCGTGAGATACAAAAACTGACCTCGTTTAAAGGCCTGAACAGCGCACCGGCCTGGTCGCCGGATGGCAAACGGCTGGCGTTGACCCTGTCGCGGGATGGAAACCCGGAAATTTACCTGCTGGAGATTGCCAGCAAGCGTTTGACCCGCGTGACCCGCAATTACGCCATTGATACCGAACCGGCCTGGTTACCCGATGGCAAGGCACTGGTTTTTACCTCGGATCGAGGCGGCAGTCCGCAACTCTACAAGGTCGAGGTGGGACAATCGGGCACCGCCGGCAGGGTGGAACGTCTGACATTCGATGGCAATTATAATGCGCGTGCTTCGGTTTCACCCGATGGTCAGCATGTTGCACTGGTGCATCGGGTCGATGGTCGTTTCCGTATCGCGGTACTCGATATGCAGAATGGCCAATTGAATATCATTACTGATTCGCGCCTGGATGAATCACCCAGTTTTTCAGCAAATGGTCGTATGATTATTTATGCGACTGAAGATAATTATCGCGGTATATTAGCCGCGGTGTCGGTCGATGGTCGTGCTCATCAACGTCTGAGCTCACAAACAGGGGATGTTCGAGAGCCTGCATGGTCATCGTTTAAATCACAGTAAGAGATGATTATTATCAGGAGTATAAAAATGAAATGGACCAAAACATTAGTCAGCCTGGTTTTGTTAACAAGCCTGGCGGCCTGTACTGCACCGGGTAAGAAACCAGCCGACGAACAGGCCCAGGCGGATGCCGGTAGCGTGGCCGGTGACGAGCGTACTGCAGGTGTCGATTTGCAAGGTGGTTATGACATAAAATCACTGGATGATCCCGCCAGTCCGTTATCACGCCGCGTGATCTATTTTGAGCTCGATAGCGCCTCACTCAGTGAAGAAGATCGGCAGTTGATCGCCGAACATGCCCGGTTCATGGCGGCCAACCCGGATATCTCCGCGGTGTTGGAAGGTCATGCCGATGAACGTGGTACCCGTGAATATAATATCGCGTTGGGGGAGCGTAGAGCCAAGGCGGTAAAACAATTGATGACCTTGCAGGGAGTGGGACAAAACCAGGCACAGGTGATCAGTTTTGGGGAAGAACGTCCGGTATCTTTAGGGCATAATGAAGAGAGCTGGCGTTTAAACCGTCGTGTAGAAATTCTTTATTCGGGATATTAAAAAAATGCAGAACAAGTGGTTGAATGGCTTAAGTTTATTGTTAGTGTCAGCAAGTGTTTCCACAACAGTAGTCGCACAGCAGGATACCAGCAACTTATCGGACAGGGAGCGGATTGAACGCCTGGAGCGCCTGGTTGAAGGCCAGGGACTGGTTGACCTGGTTATGCGACTGGACAGCCTGCAGCGAGAAATCCAGCAACTGCGTGGTGATACGGAAGTGAATACCCGAAGCCTCGAGGAGATAAAAAAACGCCAGCGTGACCTGTACATTGATATCGATCGCCGTCTTCTGCAATTGGAGCGCCGTAGCGCGGGCTCTGCTCCAGTGGCCCCTGCTAGCAGTGTACCAACGACCAGCGCGCCCGTGACTTCTCAACCACAGGTAACCAGGCCAGCAGCCCAACCTTCTACCAGCCCGGCTGATGACCTGACCGAACAGCAGGCTTACCAGCAGGCCTTCGACCTGTTACGTGAATTACGTTATGACAAGGCGATGGCCGCGTTCCGGGCCTTTATCGACAAGTATCCTGATGGTCGCTATGCGCATATTGCCCAGTACTGGTTAGGGGAAGCCGGTTATGCACAGAGCCAGTTTGCCACCGCGATCAAGGATTACCAGGTGTTACTGGACAATTATCCCAACAGTCCCAAGCGTGCCCAGGCGATGCTGAAAATCGGTTACAGCCATTACAAGTTAAAAAACATGAAACAGGCACAACAGGTATTTAACCAGGTGCTGAAAACCTATCCCGGCACTACCGAGGCAGGCCAGGCCGAGAAGATGCTGAAAGAGATCAAGATCAACCGAAATTAAACTACCTCATGCCTGAAGCCAGTACTGATAGTGCACGCCTGCGTATCACGGAAATCTTTTATTCATTACAGGGTGAAGCAAGGACGGTCGGGTTGCCGACCGTTTTTATTCGTTTGACCGGCTGCCCCTTGCGTTGTGGTTATTGCGATACCAGTTATGCATTCCAGGGAGGTGAATGGCAGACGCTGGATGAAATTCTTGAGCAGGTTAAACGATACGCGCCTCGTTACGTCACCGTGACCGGGGGAGAGCCGCTGGCGCAAAAGCAGTGCCCCAGCCTGTTAACAAGACTTTGTGATGCCGGTTATGAAGTGTCCCTGGAAACTTCCGGCGCCATGGATGTAAGCCAGGTTGATGCACGGGTCAGCAAGGTCATGGACCTGAAGACGCCTGCTTCCGGGGAGGAGAGCAAAAATCGTTACGAAAATATCAATGCGCTTACTGCCAATGACCAGGTAAAGTTTGTGATCAGCGACCGTGAGGATTATGAGTGGTCGGTTGACAAGTTAACGCAATACAGGCTGGCAGATAAATGCGAGGTGCTGTTTTCACCCGTGCATGGCCGGTTGTCACCAACACAGCTCGCTGACTGGGTGCTTGAGGATAGATTGCCAGTCAGGTTTCAAATCCAGTTGCACAAGTATCTATGGAATGACGAGCCTGGCAGGTAGCTATTCAGGCGGCCAGCCCTAACCATTTCCTGGCGGCTGGCATGTTATCAAACGTGCGGTACTCGTAGGGCAGGTTTTCCATCCGGGCAAGATTTTCAAAAAGTAGCCCTATACCCACGTCGTTTTCATTGATGACAAAGGCTGTTTTGCCGGTAGGCCTGTTGACCCTGGTTTTCAGTATCAATTTTGAAATATTGCCCAGCTCGCTGGCGGTCACGTCCAAGCGTGGACAACCCGTGACATCCCACAATACAAGTTGTGTCGGTGTCTGGCTATAAAAATCGCGGATAATGTTTTCGATGGTCTCTTTATCAAGTACGCCATTTAAGGTATAGGTCGTTAGTTCTAACTGCGTATCAACATCTTTGAGGAATTCGGCCATCAATTACACTCCTTTGTTGCTATGAATTTATAATGAAGTCTTTCGCTATGTAAAGAAATTTATGCCAACAATGAAAAAAAATGCGGACACCCACT
>JASFOS010000136.1:0-5919 GCA_050116415.1 Thioalkalispiraceae bacterium | reverse complement strand
GATTTCAACTTTTGGAAAGCCGGGATAATCCTTGCTGTAACGCAAGGCATTTTCACACAGATTGGTCAGTATCTGTTCAAGGTGGGAGGTATCGAAGCGTATGTTGATGTCGTCGGTTTCGAACTGAACATGAATCAGTTCATGGGGATTTTCTTTACTGGAAAGAAACCGGTTGCGAAACTGTTCCAGGTAGTCTTTCAAGGAAATAACTTCGGTATGAGAACTGTCACGGCGACCCAGCTGGAGGATGTTTTCGATGATGGTGTTTACGCGTTTGGAATGGTCACTGATGATTTGTATCAGGCGCTGGTCATGGCTATCAAGATGCGCCGATTCCGCCAGCAATTGCCCCGCATGGCTGATTGCCCCCAGTGGGTTGCGTATTTCATGCGCGATACTGGCGGTTAGTCGACCCAGTGAAGCCAGTTGTAACTGTTGTGCCTGGCGTGACAGGTCAGAAGTATCTTCCAGGTAAACCAGGCTTGCCGGGTTTTCATCATTACTACTGATACGTGCGAAACGGGGCATGATGCTGGCATGTTCGACAGAGGGTTTGAACGCATGTGAGACGCGCTCCGGGTTTCCTTTCCACCTGTTTAATTGTCCGGCAAGTTCAGGATTGATCTGGCTGAGGTTTTTATTCGGATAGGTGGCTGGCATTCCCAGCATGTGCCAGGCCGACTCATTGATAAAGCGAAGATTATTATCACTGTCCACCACCAGCACACCGGTTTGCATGCGTTGTATGATGTGCTCAGTCAAGTCCGCCATATTGGCCAGGTCAATCCCTCGTTTTTGCGCAAGTGCTTCAGTTTCGCGGATACGCTTGGCAAAAATGTGCGTCAGGATGGCGGTGACAAAAAATGTGATACCGAGTACGCCGGCGTGAATATAATTGCCGGCATGCGAAATTCCCTCAAACTGGCTGAATATCTCTTCAAGTAAAACCGCGATGGTGGATATAGAGGCAAATAACAGGGCATGGCGTCCACCCATTATGATACTGCCACCACCAATGCTGATAACCATCAGGGTACCCAGACCGCTACTTACCCCGCCGCTGGCGTGCATCAACAAGGTAATGGCAATTATATCGGTATAAATGTTGAGATAGGCCTGGACATCAAAGGCGGGGCGCCTGTAGTAATTGAGTATGGCGATGAAAATGGCCATTAGGCCATAGGCAAGACTGACGTTGAAAAACAGTTTGGCATTGTGGCTCGCCAGCGGCGGGAACAGGTTATCAGTGATATACAGGCTAACAAACAGGCCGGCGATCCCCAGCCGGATCAGGTTGCTGAGAATAAGGGCGCGCCAGATAGTATCTGCTTTTTTTAATGACGGGTATTGACCGGTATAAACGCTATTCAATCGAGTTACCTAAACCTTATGCCTGAGGCTGATTATCGTATTGATCCTTGTGTTCCTGGCTGCAGAAAAAACGGCCGTTGTGTTCAATAGCGCGTTGCCTGGGTAAATGCACATCACAGACCTGGCAACGTACCATGGTATCGATCTCTTTCTCCGCGGCTTTTTCAATGCCGGGTTTCCTGTTCAACCAGTTACGCACCAGGCGAAAGGCTAGCCAGCCGATCAGGAAAAAGATGATTAATCTGATGAGGACAATAATACCCATAGTCTGCTCTGCGTCATTTTCTCCAATCATACCGATTAACAGCCATTTTGACCAAATCGCTTAAGGATATTTTGCGTCTTCAGGTGGTTTGCCGCACAATATTCATCTTTAGAATTTTGACATTGAGTTGCAGTGCGATGAATTTACATGAATATCAAGCAAAGCAGTTATTCCATGACCATGGGATACCGGTGCCGGAAGGTCGTGTGGTGGCAAGTCGGGATGAAGTTGCGGATATCCTCCGGCTTCTGGGCGGACAACGCTGGGTTGCCAAGGCACAGGTGCATGCCGGGGGGCGGGGTAAAGCCGGGGGCGTAAAAGTTTGTGAGCAGCAGGCTGAGGTCGAAGCTTTTGTCCAGCAATGGCTGGGGGCACAACTGGTCACCCCGCAAAGCGGTCCCCAGGGGCAACCGGTCAACCAGGTACTGATTGAACATCCCTGTAATATCGCCCAGGAATTATACCTTGGCATGCTGGTTGACCGGGCAAGTTCGCGCATTGTCTTCATGGCATCCAGGGCCGGGGGCATGGATATCGAGGAAGTCGCCAGCACCGAGCCAGAAAAGATTCTCACGGTTGCCATTCACCCAGCGGCCGGCTTGCAGTCCTATCACGTGCGCAACCTGGCCTTTGGTCTGGGAATTGGACACCTGGCACGGGACCTGGGCCAGGTGATGCGGGGCCTGTATCAGCTCTATACCGAGCGTGATTTGAGCCTGGTGGAAATCAACCCGCTGGTCGTTACCGCTGAAGGACACTTGCTGGCCGTCGATGCCAAGATCAATATCGATGAAAATGCCCTGTTTCGTCAGTCAAAACTGGCTGAATTGCGCGATCCGTCCCAGGAGGATGAAAAAGAGCACCAGGCTGCCGAGCATGGGCTTAATTATGTCAGCCTGGAGGGCAATATTGCCTGCATGGTCAACGGCGCTGGCCTGGCAATGGCGACCATGGATCTGATTAAACTGCATGGTGGGGAACCGGCCAACTTTCTGGATGTGGGCGGTGGTACTACCGCGGACAAGGTGGCCGAAGCCTTTAAACTGATCATGTCTGATCGCAAGGTTGAAGCTATCCTGGTGAATATTTTCGGTGGTATCGTGCGTTGCGACCTGATTGCAGAAGGTATTATCCAGGCGGTCGAGGAAGTGGATTTGACGGTACCCGTGGTAGTACGACTGGAAGGTACCAACGTCGAGAAAGGTCGAGAAATTCTGGCCAGCAGTGGCCTGGCCATTATTGCCGCTGACGGATTGACTGATGCGGCACAAAAAGTCATTGCAGCAGCAGGAGAAAAAAGCTGATGGCGATTCTGATTGACAAGAACACCAGGGTCATCTGCCAGGGTTTTACCGGTAAGCAGGGAACCTTTCATTCTGAGCAGGCCATTGCTTACGGTACGCAAATGGTGGGCGGGGTGACACCAGGTAAAGGCGGGCAGACTCACCTGGATTTGCCGGTCTTTGATACGGTTGCCGAGGCGGTTAGTGATACCGGGGCCGAGGCAAGCATGATTTATGTGCCGGCAGCATTCGCCGCCGATGCGATTCTGGAGGCAGCCGATGCCGGGATCAAGGTGATCGCCTGTATTACTGAAGGCATTCCGGTTCAGGATATGCTCAAGGTGAAAGCCAGTCTGAAGGACACTGATGCACGCCTGATTGGCCCCAACTGTCCGGGCCTGATTACCCCGGGGGAATGCAAGATCGGCATCATGCCGGGGGCGATTCACCAGCCTGGTTCGATAGGTATTGTGTCCCGTTCCGGTACCTTGACCTATGAAGCCGTTCATCAGACTACCCTGGCAGGGCTCGGACAGAGCACTTGCGTCGGTATTGGCGGTGACCCGGTGCAAGGCATGAATTTCATCGATTGCCTGGAACTGTTTGAAGCGGATCCTGATACCAGGGGTATTATCATGGTGGGTGAAATCGGTGGCAGTGCCGAGGAAGAGGCCGCTGAATATATCCAGGCTAATGTGAGTAAACCGGTGGTGGCCTATATAGCCGGGGTAACCGCACCGCCGGGTAAGCGCATGGGACATGCGGGCGCGATTATTTCCGGCGGCAAGGGCACCGCGGAAGGCAAGTTCGCAGCACTGGAACAAGCCGGTGTCGCGGTGGTCCGTTCACCCGCTGAAATGGGCCAGCGTATGCAATCACTCCTGTGAAAAAAGCAGCTATCCTAATGCTATGACGGTTCCCGCAACGAATACTGACCTGAATGTGGTTGTCGGCCAGCTTAACTTTGTGGTTGGCGATATCGAAGGTAATGTTGATCGTGTCATCAACGTGGCCAATAGCGCGCGTGATGAGCACGGAGCGGATGCGGTGGTATTTCCTGAACTGGCCCTGACCGGTTACCCACCCGAGGACTTGCTGCTGCGCGAGGGCATGTATGAAAGGCTGGAACGTGCCATGCACCGCCTGGTCCGTTCGATTAACGATATTACTGTTATTGTCGGCTATCCTGAGCGGGCCGGGGAGGGTGTTTATAATGCCGCTGCCGTGATTCGGGACAAGAAAATTCGGGCAGTTGCCCATAAACAAAATTTGCCCAATTACAGCGTGTTTGATGAAAAACGCTATTTCATTCCCGGGCAAGCACCCTGCGTAGTTGAAATTAATGGCATCGAAGTGGGCATCCTGATCTGTGAGGATATCTGGTTCCCGCAACCCTTTGAGCAAGCCGTTTCAGCCGGGGCCGAACTCATCATCAATCTCAACGCCTCGCCTTACCACATCAACAAGGGTGTTGAACGCGAGGCGGTCGTGCGTGATCGCACCAGGCAGAATCCGGTTCCCGTTATCTACGCCAACCTGGTGGGTGGCCAGGATGAACTGGTATTTGATGGTGACTCGTTTGTCACCGATCACGAAGGTCGAGTTACGCAACGCCTGCCCATGTTCGAGGAAGCCGTGGCAGCGGTTCATTTCAGACGTGTTGCCGATCAGCTGCTACCGTCACACGCGCACAGTAACCTGGACAGGCCGGGCATGGAAGCTTGTGTTTACAAGGCGCTGGTACTGGCGGTCAGGGACTTTGTGCACAAGAACGGCTTCAAAGGTGCGGTGATAGGTTTATCCGGTGGTATCGACTCTGCGTTGACGCTGGCCGTGGCGGTCGATGCGTTAGGCGCAGATGAAGTGGAGGCGGTGCTGATGCCTTCGCGTTATACCGCGGACATGAGCATCGAGGATGCTGAAGAAGAAGCCAATATCCTGGGTGTCACGCACCGGATCATTCCCATTGAGAAAGCCTTCACCACGTTTCTCGATTTGCTTGCCGATGAATTCGAAGGCCTGCCGGAGGATACCACGGAAGAAAATATCCAGGCCCGTTGCCGTGGCATTATCCTCATGGCCATTTCCAACAAGATGCGCAAGATGCTGCTATCAACCGGTAATAAAAGTGAAATGGCGGTTGGCTACGCCACCCTTTATGGTGATATGGCCGGTGGTTATGATGTACTCAAGGATGTACCCAAAACACTGGTATATCGCCTGGCTGAATATCGCAATACGGTTAGTCGAGTTATTCCGCAACGGGTGATTGAGCGCCCACCGTCGGCGGAACTGGCACCCGATCAAAAAGACACGGATAGTTTGCCTGACTATGACACCCTGGATGCCATCCTGGAGCGATACGTGGAGCAGGACCAGGGGCTGGAGGATATCGTGGCCGCGGGTTTTGAACGCGGTACAGTGAGCCGGGTCATGTACATGGTCGACCGGAATGAGTATAAACGTCGCCAGGCCGCACCGGGAGTAAGAATTACACCAAGGGCCTTTGGTCGTGATCGTCGTTACCCGATAACCTCGGGGTATGGTAAAGACAGGTAAGGGCTTTCTGGGGTATAGTTACCCAGACTTTGCAACGAAGTACACGCTTACAACAGGAACCGTGAAAATAAAAACGGGAACAGAAAAATGAAAAAAATTGAAGCAATCATAAAACCTTTCAAGCTGGATGATGTTCGAGAAGCCTTGTCAGAGATTAACGTCTCGGGTATGACAGCTTCCGAGGTAAAAGGCTTCGGACGCCAGAAAGGTCACACCGAACTGTATCGAGGTGCCGAATATGTCATTGATTTTCTTCCCAAGGTAAAAATCGAAGTTGTCGTCAGTGATACCTTGCTGGATCAGTGTATCGAGGCTATTACCAACGCGGCGCGTACCGGCAAGATCGGCGATGGTAAAATCTTTGTCAGTGATGTTGAACGCGTGGTGCGCATACGCACCGGGGAAGAGGGGGACGAAGCTATCTAAAGCTTCATCCCGTGG
>JASFOS010000135.1:0-5922 GCA_050116415.1 Thioalkalispiraceae bacterium | reverse complement strand
CAGCACTACGCGCAGTTGATCGTTGTCACGCTGAGCATAACGAATCCCCTTTAACAGGGTTTCATCATAGGAAAAGTTCGGCAGGTTGTTACCAAAACGGGCATTTTTTATGTCCAGTACCACCCGATCCGGTGCTTTCAGGGTAAACACGCTGTGTTCGACCGGGGCGCTGAGATCAAACACCAGGCGGGTATTGTCCGGCGCGGGCCACATGCGTACCCCTTCAATCTGTACGGCAGCCTGTGCCACGCTGACCAGCGCAGCAAACCCGAGAATGATTCCTGTCAGCACACTTTTAACCTGCATCAGTGGCTCCCCCTAAAAAGACACCGTTTTATCTATATTGTGCACAGGGAATCGCGATTTTCAAGTAAAATTCTATATTTCTTAGGGAGATAGCGTAATAAGCTAGAGTTTTACATTAAATACTGGCAGGAACGGGGGCAAATTTGTTGATTTTTTAACCACTCAAAGATAGTGGCGTTGCAGCTGTTCAATGATGGCCTGGCCATGATCGGCATGCCCCAGCAAGCGTGCCTGGCGCCCCGCGCCCTGGTATTGCAGGTAGATGTCGATATCGGCGGACGGCAAAACCCCTTTACCCCGCTCCGGCCATTCCACCAGGCACAGACTTTCCGCGTCCAGGTAGTCGCGGATCCCCATGTATTCCAGTTCTTCCGCGTCACCCAGCCGGTATAAATCGAAATGGTAGACACGCGGGCCATTTTCCAGCTCGTAGGGTTCAACCAGTGTATAGGTGGGGCTTTTGACTTTACCGTTATGACCCAGCGCCTGTAACAAGCCACGTACCAGGGTCGTTTTGCCGGCCCCCAGGTCACCATGCAGGTATAGGGTGGTGCCCGCCGGGCAAGCGGCGGCCAGTTGCTCGCCCAGTTTCAGGGTCGCGGCTTCATCGGCCAGAAATACTTCCACGTGGCTAGCTCCCCCTACTATCTTATGGATTGGCCAGGCGTCGCAGGTTAACCATCAGGTCGGTTGCCAGCAGCCCGCGTTCGCCTACGGCGGTAACCGACATATCCGCGGCACGCGCATGCATCACGACCCCCAGCCGGGCCGCATCGGGCAAGGACAGGCCTTGGGCAATCAAGCCGGCAATCACCCCGCTCAGGACATCGCCCATGCCACCGCTGGCCATGCCCGGGTTGCCATCGATACAAATTCCAGTGGGGTAGTCATGACACTGCACCAGGCTGCCGGCCCCCTTGAGCACCACCACGCCACCAAACTGATCCTGTAGTTGTTGCGCTGCGGCGAAACGGTCTGCCTGAATGGCCTGACTGCCACTCTTCAGCAGGCGCGCAGCTTCACCGGGATGCGGGGTCAATACCCAGTTATTACGCCGGAAATGTTCCCTGGCCAGCAGGTTCAGCGCATCGGCATCGACGACCATGGGCAAGTCGCTGCTCATGACTTCGGATTTCAATTCCTCGGCCCACTCGCTGTGTCCCAGGCCTGGCCCGATGGCCACCACCGAGGTTTTCTCCAGCAAGGGCTTCAGTTGTTCGGGGTTGGTCACGCCATGACACATCAGCTCAGGGCGAACCACGCTTAACAGCGCCGCATGTTCCGGCCGGGTGGCAATGGACACCAGCCCGGCACCAACACGCTGGGCCGCCTCGCCCGCCATGCGTACTGCGCCAGACATCCCGTGGTCGCCGCCAATAATCAGAACATGACCAAATTCACCTTTATGGGCGCAACGCGCGCGTTTGCCTAGCACGTGGTTAAGCCGCTCATAATCCAGGATTTCAGCGGCGGCGGGCTGCGCCTCGAAGATTTGCTGGGGGATGCGCAAATCGTCAAACCGGAGTTGGCCACAGTAGTCAGCTGCATCAGCAGTTAATAGTCCCCGCTTCATGCCGATAAACGTAATCGTACAATCGGCTTTGACCGCGGTTCCTGCCACGTGCCCGGTATCGGCATTCAGTCCGGAAGGCACGTCAACTGCCAGGATGTTGGCCGAAGCCTGGTTCATGATATCGATGGCCTGCTGGTATTCGCCCTGCACTTTCCCTTCAAACCCGGTCCCGAGCAAGGCATCCACGAACACCTCGGTGTGTGAAAAATCTTCCGAGCCGGCCATTTGCCGCGTCGACAGGCCCGCGCCTTCCAGCCGTTGCAGGGCCGCCAGGGCATCACCCTGGATATGGTTGCTATCACCGAGTTGATATACCTTGACGTTGTATTGATGTTCATGCGCCAGGCGCGCAATCACGTAACCATCACCGCCGTTGTTACCGGTACCACAAAAAACACTGAGGGTTTTGGCTTCCGGCCATAATTGCTGCACCAGTTCAAAGGCCGCGCTGCCGGCACGTTCCATCAGGATCGTACCGGAGATCTGGTGTTCCTCGATCGCGGTTTTGTCCATGTCGCGGACTTGCGAGGCACGGTAAAGGTTGTGGGGTAATTGGGTCATACGCGTTATGATTACCTCTGAATGACAGTACTATGGTCAAGGTTAGCTGATTATTTTTATGGACCACGAAACCATACAACATCTTACCGGAAAAATTCGCCAGTGGGGAACCGAACTGGGGTTTCAACAAATTGGCATCAGTGATACCGGTTTGTCTGACACAGAAACCCGGCTGCTGGACTGGCTGCAAACAGGCTATCACGGCGAGATGAACTGGATGGCACAGCATGGCCAAAAACGCACCCGTCCCGCACAACTGCAACCGGGTACCGTTAGCATCATCAGTGCGCGCATGGATTATTTTCCCGATGCCGTGCAGGCGGAAAGCGTTTTACAAAACCCGCAACAGGCTTATGTATCGCGCTATGCACTGGGGCGTGATTACCACAAGTTATTAAGAAAGCGTTTGCAGCAACTGGCGCACCGCATCGAACAGGCGATCGGCCCCTTCGGCTACCGGGTGTTTGTTGACTCGGCCCCGGTAATGGAAAAACCCATCGCCGAAAAAGCGGGCTTAGGCTGGATTGGCAAGCACAGCAACCTGATTGATAAACAAACCGGTTCATGGTTCTTTCTTGGCGAAATTTATACTGATATCGCGTTGCCTGCCGATCGCAAGGAACATAACCACTGCGGTAGTTGTAGTTCCTGTATTACCGCGTGCCCTACCCGGGCCATTGTTGAACCATACGTGGTTGATGCACGCCGTTGCATTTCCTATCTAACCATCGAGTTAAAAGGCGCTATCCCCGAGGAATTTCGCAAAGCGATGGGCAACCGTATTTATGGCTGCGATGATTGCCAGCTGGTCTGTCCCTGGAACAAGTTCATGCAACCAAGCGGTGAAGCTGACTTCCAGCCCCGTCATCACCTGGATAGCGCAACCCTGGTGGAACTGTTTAACTGGGATGAACAAACTTTTTTGAATAACTTCGCAGGTTCTGCAATACGGCGTATCGGTTATCGACGCTGGATACGCAATATCGCTATCGCACTGGGTAATGCCCCACACACAAGTGAAATTGTCACCGCCCTGCAACACAAGAAGCTCGAGATGAGCAACGATGAAATGGTGCTTGAGCACATAGACTGGGCACTGCAACAACATAATAATTAGCACCAGGTATCATTACTGGAGCAACGCCATGAAACAACAACCCGTTATCACAGCTCTGTTTTTGTTATTAGTCAGTAACCTGGTCAATGCCAGTGAGCAACCGTTTGTCACCACCCGTGTGCTGTCCATGCCACTGGCGAACCAGTTGGCCATGAGCGCGGCACAAACCTGTCGCGATAAAGGTTACCAGGTGTCGGTCAGCGTGGTGGATCGCAACGGTAATCCGCTGGCCATGGTGCGCGATCCGTTGTCCGGTACCCACACCATCGACGTCAGCCTGAAAAAAGCCCAGACCGCGGCAACATTTCAGACCGATACCATAACCATGCAAAAACGCGGCGATGAATTCAGTGGCCTGAAATTTGCCAGGGGTGTTCTGATCATTGGTGGCGGCGTGCCGGTGCGAATCGGTGGCCACTTCTACGGTGCGGTAGGTGTTTCCGGCGCCCCGGCGCAAAAAATTACCGGTGACGTGGATGATGAATGTGCGCGTGCCGGCATTAGTGCCGTTCGCGAAGCCATCGAGTTTGCCGAGTAGTCGCTTTAAGCCAGCTCGTCCAGCAGTGTACCGATGATCTCATCCTGGGTCTTGACGGCTTCAGCACTCGCGGCAACTTGAACTTCCGCCTGCTTTAATTCCATCAGCGGGTGGACCACCTCGGTGGGGTTTTCATTTTCGGCGCTGCTGTTGAGCGTGGCTATCTCGTGCGAAGCCTGGCGCGCATCATCCAGGCCTTTCTGGATGCCGGCAATACCGCTTTGTAAGGCAGGTTCAATCTTCATGGTTTTGTACCTCTCATACCTTATAATATATCGTCATTTTCAGCCTGCAACTTGAAAAAGTTTTATTTGCAAGCAAAATCAATAACTTAAAAATTCGGATATCCATGACAAACGCCCTTTCAGCTCCTGATATCAATGCCACCAGCGCGGTGATCCTCGCGGGAGGGCGCGGACAACGCATGCACGAGCAGGACAAGGGCCTGCTCCGGCTGGATGGCTTATCGTTGATCGAACACGCCCTGCAGCGACTGCAACAGCAGCTGCCGCGTATTTATATCAGTGCCAACCGCAACCTGGAAAAATACCGCCAGCTGGGCGTGCCGGTGATCGTGGATCAGCATGCCGATTTTCCCGGGCCACTGGCCGGTATCTACGCGGCGCTGAGCAGTATCGAAACAGACTGGCTGCTGACGATACCCTGCGACACACCGATGTTTCCCACCGATCTCCTGGGCCGTTTTATTGAAGCGCTCAGCGCACAACCCGGCAAGCTCGCCGTGGCACGTGATGCGCATTATTTGCAGCCGGTGTTTTGTTTGATTCATCGCAGCCTGGCGACTAACCTGAAACGCTTTCTCGACCAGGGTGGCCATAAAACCGGGCAATGGGTGAGACAGAACCAGCCGCTTGAAGTGCTGTTCGAGGATAACGCTTTGCAATTTTTCAATATCAATAGCCTGGATGAGTTGCGGCAGTTCCAGCAGCAATACAAGGACTGACGCGATGACGGGCCGCTGTGCAGTCCTTGGCTTCGCCGCGTTCAGTGGCACTGGCAAAACCACATTGCTGAAACAATTGATACCGCTGTTAAGCAACCGCGGTTTAAAAATCGCCGTGATCAAGCATACCCATCATGATATCGAGCTGGACCAACCCGGCAAGGACAGTTACGAATTGCGTCATGCCGGTGCGAAACAGACCCTGCTGGCCGGCCCCAATCGTTCTATTCTGATTACCGAAATCCCGTCACCCTCACTGGATGAGCTGCTTGAGTCACTTGATCGACAGGCACTGGATCTCATCCTGGTGGAAGGGTTTCGTGAGGCCGCGATACCCAAGATCGAATTACAGCGCAGCATCCTGGCCAGGCCTTTCCTGTTTGCCCACGATCCGCATATTATTGCCATCGCCAGCGACAAACCGGAAAACATCGTTACCGACTTGCCGCGACTCGATCTCAATAACCCTGCCGAAATCGCTGAATTTATCAGGCAAACTATCCTGCCCCACGAGAACTAAGCGCTTTACCGCTATCACCACTGGATCAAAACCGCCCACTTGAGGATAATACCGACCCCCTGCAAACAGGATCATTTTCCCATGAGTAAACAGATTCCCGTAAATATCGACTGTGACAGCCAGCCTGATTTGTTAAGCGTTGAAGATGCCGTTCAGCGTATTCAAAACCTGGTGGAACCGGTAACCGAATCGATGCGCCTGCCCTTGATGCAGGCATTGCACCACGTACTGGCCGAGGAAGTGATTTCGCCCATCAATGTACCGCCTTACCGGAATTCGGCGATGGATGGCTATGCAATGAAAGGTAGCGAACTCCCCGAGCAGGGCGAGGCCGAGTTTAAAC
>JASFOS010000134.1:0-5925 GCA_050116415.1 Thioalkalispiraceae bacterium | reverse complement strand
GTATATGTTTAACCAATGTGTTGCGTCGACCGATTGAAGTCGCATCCAAAAGCGGACGTTCATATTATTTAATATTATAATGTTTTTTAAATATTATAGAATTTCTGTTATTGATGATATTTACCATTCATTAAAATTTCTTGTGCTTTTTCCCATCCCAATTCTTGCTCATCAATCAGATATTGGTAACTGCTGAGAGTTTTTCGTTCATCTTCTGATCTCGCTATTTTGTTTAATTCTTTATAGATAGACTTATATAACGGTAGTAGTAATGCTTTATCTCGTTTTTTATTTCCACAATCAAATGATTTACCTGAAAAGTATTTTACACGCGTCGAATTGCTGCCTTTAAACATATTTAAATAATGGTTTTTATGCTTATAATAAGGTCCGTATATATTATTTGCATCTTCATAACCTGCTTTATAAAAATAAAGTAAGACATGCCGGTGGTTTAGTAAGCTGTCGCCAAAACCTTCATAGTACGAAGGTAGCTTAAATTCCCCGTTCTCGTTTGTTGTAGCAGTTTCAATATGAAAGCAATTAGTCTGTGCATGCATTGCTCCACCAGTTCCTTGCCAGTGGGCAATGACAATCACATTATTAAGTGGCTTGTTTGTTCCATACTCAAGCACACGACCATATTTCTCAGGCCAATGTCGTGGCGGCGAACCTCCCGCACAGGCGCTCAGTAAAAAACATGCAAGAGAGATAAAAAAGAACAAATTCCATTTTTTTATTTTGAGTACCATTTTCTGCAAGTTACTCTATTTACTGTAATGAAAACATAATTACTTGAATGTCCGCTTTGGGTCGACAGCCGACATTCGACCACTCCCAAAAGTAATCATCCAATTATAGTAAAAATTCTAGTTTTTTACCGCCATTGCCACGGTATAATGCTTGCCCTGTTTGAGTTTTTTATAATTACCAAATACATCCTTGAAGTTACGTTCCATGTATTTGCGTAGCCCGGTAATGGTGACCACGTAAAGTCGCCCGCCACTATTCAGTTGCTCGTATGCATCATGCAGGAACAGGGTGAGCATTTCGTTGCCCACCTTGGCGGGGATGTTGGATGCAATCACGTCGAAGTTTTTATCTCGAATCTGGGCAAAGCCGTTGCTTAGCATGGCTTCGGCATTGCCAATCTTGTTATGTTGTATGTTTTTGTTACTGTATTCAACCGCGATAAAATCACGATCGACCAGGGTGGTGTGGCCATTGGGCGCCAGCTTGGCCATGGTGATACCAATGGGACCATAGCCGCAACCGAGGTCAAGACAGTCATCATTCTCGTTGACCTCGATGCGATCCAGCAGCATGATAGTGCCTTCATCGATCTCGCGCGGTGAGAAGGTTCCCCAGGTGGTTTTGAACGTCAGGTCAAAGCCACGCAGCTTGGTGGTAAAGACAATATCGTCGCGCAACTTGTTGATATCGAGCTCTTTGTTCATAAGCCTAAACCATATCCGCCAGCTGGACGTTATGATATAGCAGGGTGTTGCCCAGTTCGGTATTTTTGATGCGCGAGATGCCGGCATTTTTGACATTGATGCGATACAGGCCGATCGGTGCGGCATGCAGGGCATGGGAGATAATGGCGCGGTTGACGCCGGCGTGGGCGACGATTAACAGGTGTTTACCCTGGTATTGTTTGACTGCTTTTTCATAGGCTGAGGTGACGCGCTTGATGAACTCGTCGAGCGGTTCGGCCCCTTGGGGGCGGCAGTTGACCGGGTCACGATAAAACGCTTCAAACTCTTGCCGGTTATCGACCTTGATTTCTTCGGGAGTGCGACCTTCCCAGCTACCAAAACCGATTTCCTTGAAGTTATCTTCTGTCGAACAGGGGAGCTTGTACATATCCATCAAGGCCTCGGCGAAGGCCTGGCAGCGTTCCAGTGGCGAGGTAATGATCTGGTCCCACGGCACATTCTCGCCAACAGCATCCCACATCTGTTGCCAGCCTGTTTCACTCAGTGGATCATCAATACTGTGGCCACGGTAAGCGCGACCACCCACGGGTTCGCCGTGACGTATTAAGTCGATAATCGTTTCAGTCATTCTTTGCGTTTACTTCGAAAGGGTACCACGACCGCTTCTTCTATTTCGTTGTTAGTGATTTTATCTGCCAGCTCTTCACCCAGTAACATTTCCATGGCTTCCAGGGTGCGGGCTTTTATCATGGTGGCGGCGGCATGCCAGTAACGAATTTCGCACTTGATAGGCTCATGCAGGTTTTCACGATGCGCGACCTGGAAGTTGGTCCAGCCTACCACCGGTAAATCATTCAGCACGCGATCGACAACGATCCAGGCATCTTTTTGCAGGATCAGGTCAAGGTGTTTCAGACCGGGAATACGAAAGCGGATTTGTTCACCGAGCCGGTGCAGCGCCACCTGTACATGATTATAGTAACTGGCATTCACTTTTGAGTCATGCTGACGAAGTATCGGTACTTCATTATGTCGTGTATAAAGCTCGATGTTCATAATCTTTACCTGAATAGTCAGGAACTGCCTTCAGGCACATTAACAGCTTTATATTCATGCGAAAAGCAGATTTTCATTGATTAATGATGTTTTCGAATCAGTGTTCGGCGCTACCATGTGCTTCAACCAGCGTTTTTGTCATGATGCGGTCGGTATAGGCCATCGCGATGGCGGAAATGATAAAAGTGATATGAATGATTACCTGCCAGAATACTTCAACCTGGCTGGCGGCAATAAGTTGTTCAGCCATTGCCGGGGTAGTACCTGCAGGTATGGCGACAGCATCAACATTGATAAAGGTTTTTAACAGGTGAATGGATGAAATACCGATTAGTGCCATGGAGAGTTTAATCTTCATGGTGGCGGCATTCACGTGTGACAACCACTCGGGTTGATCCGGATGTTCGCGTATATTTAAACGCGATACAAAGGTTTCATAACCGCCGATGATCACCATGATCAGCAGGTTGGCAATCATGACCACATCGATCAGGCCAAGCACCATCAGCATGATACCGGTTTCACCCAGCTCGTTGGCACCGGTGATCAGGTGCGAGAGTTCGATCATAAAGTGGTAAACGTAGACGCATTGCGCGGCAATCAGGCCCAGGTAAAGCGGCGCCTGCAACCAGCGGCTCCAGAAGATCATTTGTCCCATGATGGCCAGTGATGTTGTGCGTGATTTGTCGGTTACCTGTTTCACTGTTATTTACCTTCGTTGGTTATTGTGGGTTTCAGGGTTGGGCCAGCGCCTGTTGTGTCGACTTGGCTAGCCGTAGCGCTTCCTCGAGGGTTCTGGCAACCACGTTATAGTGGCCCATTTTGCGTCCAGGCCTTGCTTCACGTTTGCCGTACAGGTGCAGCTTGATGTTGGGATGGTCGAGTAATTTTGACCAGTCGGGGTTTTTGCCGTGATGCCAGATATCGCCCAGCATGTTAATCATCACCACCGGGGTCAATTGACGGGTATCACCCAGCGGCAGGCCACATACGGCGCGCACCTGCTGTTCGAACTGATCGGTGACACAGGCATCCAGCGTGTAGTGGCCACTGTTATGCGGTCGCGGCGCAATTTCGTTGACCAGGACTTCGCCGTTGGATATAAAAAATTCCACGGCCATCACGCCGACATAGTCGAGTGCGCTGGCGATTTGTTTGGCCATGGTGATGACCTTTTCGGTCAGCGCCTCGTCGATACGTGCCGGCACTACGCTGACATCCAGGATACCGCCTTCATGCACGTTCTCGGCAACCGGGTAGGTGGTGACTTCGCCATCCAGTCCGCGGGCCAGCACCACCGAGACCTCGATATCCAGTGGCATGCGCTGTTCCAGTACACAGGCCTCGCCGTTCAAGGTTTGCCAAGCCACATCGGCATCATTTTTTGCATTGAGGCTGAACTGGCCCTTGCCGTCGTAGCCGAAGCGCGACACTTTCAGGATGGCCGGCGTGCCAACCTGCTCGATACCCCGGTGCAGATCGTCGGCTGTATGAACCACGGCAAACGGGGCAGTCGGGAAGTCGTTGTCACGCAGAAAGGTTTTTTCGTGAATACGATCCTGGGTAATGGTGACCGCCTGGGCACCGGGGCGTACCGGGCAGGTGATGGCCAGGGTTTCCAGGCTTGAGGCAGGCACATTTTCAAATTCGGTGGTCACCACGTCACAGGTTTTTGCCAGGTAATCCAGCGCGGTTGGGTCATCAAAAGCGGCGCAGACATGATCGCTAGCCAGTTTACCCGCCGGGCTGTCCTCGTCCGGATCCAGCACGATGACCTCGTAGCCCATGGTCCGCGCGGCGACCGTGAACATGCGACCCAACTGGCCGCCACCCAACATACCGATTGTGCTGCCGGGAAGGATTTTCATACCTTGGGTAACTTCATGGCACGTACCTTGGTACGTTGTTTTTTGCGGAAGGTATTGAGCTTCTTGGCGTACTTTTCATCGTGGTTGGCCAGCATGGACACCGCGAACAAACCGGCATTGGCGGCACCCGGCTCACCGATGGCGAAAGTAGCTACCGGGATCCCCTTGGGCATCTGGGCAATGGAAAGCAGTGAATCCAGCCCCTTGAGGGCGCGCGAGGTGACGGGTACACCCAGTACCGGCACGATGGTCTTGGAGGCAATCATGCCCGGCAAATGCGCCGCACCGCCGGCACCGGCGATAATCACCTGGATACCACGTTCGGCCGCCTTTTCCGCATACTCGAACATGGCATCAGGGGTGCGGTGTGCGGAAACCACCTTGGCTTCATGGGGGACGCCGAATTCTTTCAGTACTTCGCAGGCCTGGCTCATAACCTTCCAGTCACTGTTACTGCCCATGACCACGCCAACAACGGGTTTCTTCTTCATCTCATCTCCCGGATGCGGTTAAAACGCCATTATAAATGAACTTGATACAACACACACGGAATTTGCCAGCCGTGTTTACTTGGTCAGGCTGGCAAACAGTACCGGTAGTTGCTCGGGCAGGCGTTCCACGTTGTCGATGATGGTGTAATTGTTGGCACCAAAGATGCGCTTCACGTAGCTGTCCGCATGCGGATCCAGTGTCAGGCAGTAGGACAGGATACCCTTGCTGTAGAGTTCTTCCACCGCTTTCTTGGTGTCGTGGCGCAGGTGTTGCGGATCGCGTTCATCGATGTCGGAAGGCTCACCGTCGGTGACGATCAGTAACAGCTTACGGCGTTCCGACTGTTTCAACAGGTGTTGACCGGCGTGGCGCATGGCCGCCCCCATACGGGTGGAAAGTCCACCTTGCATCCCGGCCAGGCGCGACTTGGCGTCATCATCGAAATGCTGGTTGAAATCCTTGAAGCGATAATACTGCACGTCATGGCGCCCGTCGGACGCAAAGCCATGCAGGGCAAACGGGTCGCCGATGCCATTGATGGCAGTGGAAACCAGGGTTGCCGCTTCGCGCGTCAGTTCCAGGACGGTTTTATCAGAGCCCTGTATTTTTTCATTGGTGGACTCGGATAAATCCAGCAATACCACCACTGACAGGTCGCGGTTTTGCAACACGTTACGCATGGTGATCCGCGGGTTGGGTTGTTCACCCATGCGAATCGAGATCATGGCATCCACCGCGGCGTTGATATCGATTTCGTCACCGTCTTCCATGTTGCGCACACGCTGTACCCCTTCCGGGGTCAACAGGTCGATGATCTGCTTGATACGATGTGCAATCGGCTTGTGCTCGGTGAGGATGTTTTCGACGTCTTGCGGGTTGCCCTTGGGCTGGCGGCGTTCGTAGACCGTCACCCAGTCGGGTCGGTGTAACTGAATCTGGTAGTCCCATTCATGATAATGGAACGGATCCGAGACCGGTTCCTTGCCCCACATGTCATTGAAGCTCTTGGTATTTTCCAGGTCATCTTCATAGGGGAACATTTCCGTTTCACAGGTCCAGATTTCCTGGGC
>JASFOS010000133.1:0-5942 GCA_050116415.1 Thioalkalispiraceae bacterium | reverse complement strand
CGGCAACTCGTAAACAGTGCTTACGGTAATTACTCTTTGTTTCAGACAGGGTAACAGCGTCCTTTTGTAACCAGCCTTTATCCTCCAGCCAGTCAAGGCTGATTAATAACGGGTTACCCGCATGCGCTGATAGACATTGGTAAGGTGATTTGTCGTCATGCGTGGGGCCTAATGGCAACATTTGCCAGACCTTTATGCCCTGTTGTTGCAAGAACTCAATAAACCGGTATGCTTCGTGACCAATATCGCCATTCAAAAGTGGGCCGGGTAATGAAGTCGGATGCAATAACACGCCGGCACGTCGCTGCCTGTTTATCGAGGTGTTTTTAAGTTTCCCGGGCATTACTGGTAATGCTGCCCGGGCAACATTGCGCCGCCCATAGCTGGATGTCCAGTACCAACTGCAAAAGCGCTAGCAAGATAGTCAGGTGCTTCAACGTTCAACAACTGGTACAGGTTACTGAGATGCAGACGAAATTGTTGATCAAATGCAGCAACTGACTCGGCTGAGTTATATTCACCAAACCACCAGAACCAGTCAGAACTTTCGCATGTAGCCAGTTGCATTTCCGCCGCTTGCATTTGTTGTTTTGACAAGTTTCCCTCATTACAAACCCTGTCGTAGACTTTTTTGGCCTCAACCAGCATATCCCAGGCGCGGTTTTTATCCTTTTCTCCAATCCATGTAGAAAATGTGCCGTATACCCAGCTGCCTGCAACAATTTTACTTAATGACTTCACCTGAACCTGATCAGCCAGGTAGTCACTATATGTAGTCAGGTTTATCCCTGGATGCTGTACCAGTGAGTCATATAACCTCGTGATAAAGTGAAAACCGTTTTGCGGGTAGTATTCCCAGGCATTTTCACCATCGAGGATGATCGACACCACCGCATCGGGCTTGTGTTTACAATGCTCGGCTATGGTTTCCAGGTGATGCACCAGGTTTGCAACTGCATCATCTGCGTGCCAGTCCGAGAATTTAAAACCAATCAGGTCGGATAACCCATCATCCCTGAAAAAGCAAACCGCATCACTATCCTTTAACCTGTAGGCTTCATGAAGACACTCATCATTATCGGCACCTGATTCGTGAAGTGAATTGCGCAGCACCGTTTCACCGCTTGCCAACCACTTGATTCCCATGTCCGAAATCAGTTCGATGGTCTCATTACTAATGCTACCTTCAGAAGGCCAGCAACCATTTGGACTGAATCCGAAAAATTGCCTGAATACATCTATGCCTTTTTGCATATGCCAGAGACTGCGCTCCTGTCCACCTGGATATTGATCGGCAAGCGGTAATGTCACCTCGGGCAAGGCCTGTTTAGCTGAACCGAGATCAAGCAGCAAGGGAATAATCGGATGCGCATAGGGAGTCATGGACAGTTCTACCCTGCCCGACATGGCGAGATTTTTATATCGTCCGATCACGCCGCTCATCAATTCATGGATAACCTCGATCAGGTTATGACGATCATGCACACTAAAATGCTCTGCTTTTGCGGTCAGGTACTTGATCCGCTCATCCTTGTCGCGAACTGTTTCCGCCATCCATGCCAGGTGATACCAGACCAGTAAATCCGCGATAAATTGCTCTGAGTAATAGCCGAGGATTTCAGGGGATTCAAGCGCAGCTTCTGCCATTTCAGTGAGTGTATTGAAGACACTGAAACGCTCCACCAACCTTTGCTTGTTGGCTCGCAAGCATGCTCTTATGATATGAATACGATTTTCATGGTCAAGTGATAACACCGGTTCAGCGAGCGCTGACAACAATGGGTCTCTCAATGCCTTGCCATGATGCAGATAATCTTCCAGTTGCTGTGCATAGTCATCTATCTGTTCCAGCAATACCGGCGCAAAATTGACTACCGCACGTGCTTCATTATTATTCTCGAGATGTGCCACCATATCCACATAGTCTTTTATGGTATGCAGGTAGGTCCATGGCAAATGATATTCACCATTACGCAGGTCACGATATTCCGGCTGATGCATATGCCAGTAGATAACTACGTTCAGGTGCTGCGCAGTTTCACCTGACATGGTGGACAACCTGGCCAAGCATGTCTGGAGTTACCAGGACAACCCCATTGGGTGAAACATAAAAGCGTTTTTGGTCTTGCTCGTTATCCTGTCCAATAACAGTTCCATCAGGAATTTCGCAACCTTTGTCGATAATGGCATGATATATTCTGCAGTTTTTTCCAATATCCACATCAGGCAAAATGACTGATGAATCTATCTTTGTATAATCATCAACCGTAACATTTGAAAAAAGTAACGAGTGTCTGACACGTGCACCAGAAATAATGCATCCACCCGACACCATTGAGTCTACTGCCATTCCACGTCGATCATCGTCATCAAAAATGAATTTTGCGGGCGGTAATTGTTCCTGGTTTGTCCAGATCGGCCATTCATCATCGTAGAGGTTCAACTCCGGGGTTACACCAATCAATTCCAGGTTTGCTTCCCAGAAAGCATCAATCGTGCCCACGTCACGCCAATAGGCCTGAATAATATTGTTTTCGTCGGTATATGGATAACCAAACACGCGGTACTTATTGATCGCATAAGGAATAATGTCTTTGCCAAAATCACGGCTTGACTCCGGTGTATCCGCATCACGGATCAAAAGCTCAAACAACAGTTCAGTATTAAAAATGTAGATCCCCATCGAGCATAGCGCTTTTTCTTTTTTGCCGGGTACGTGTGGCGGATTGGCCGGTTTTTCAATAAAACTGTTGATGCGAAAATTCTTGTTAACCCCCATTACGCCAAATTCTGATGCTTTCTCGATATCGACTTCGATACAGCCGACAGTTACATCAGCATTATTCTCAACGTGCTTTGCCAGCATGGCACCATAATCCATTTTGTAGATGTGATCCCCGGCAAGCACCAGCACATGGTCAGGTGAATGAGAGCGAATAATGTCCAGGTTCTGGTAAATTGAATCTGCGGTACCTGCATACCAGGAAGCCTCTATTCGTTGTTGTGCTGGTAACAACTCGATAAATTCGCCGAACTCACCGCGCAAATGCCCCCATCCTCGTTGAATATGCAAAATTAGCGAATGAGCCTTGTACTGGGTCAAAACGCCAATGCGGCGTATGCCCGAGTTAATACAGTTTGAAAGCGGGAAATCAATAATACGAAACTTGCCACCGAACGGCACCGCCGGTTTGGCGCGCCACATGGTTAGGTGTTTGAGGCGCTCACCGCGCCCTCCCGCCATGATTAATGCCAGGGTATTCCTGGTCAGATTACTTACGAAACGGGGCGATTTGCGTGTTTTCATATGCTTGCGAGTACTCGTATCCTTGTTTGCATAACGTTGGCAACCAATGTCTGGTCCAAATATAGCCGGGTTTCGTTACAGTTGTTTTACTGCAAAAACCAAGCCATGCAGCTATAACAGCCAGAAAGTATGTATAACCGCATTAGATAGATTAGATGCGCATTGAAATTGTGCAAATATTAATGGTTCGCTGTATTTAAGTGCATAAACAAGTATGCTGTTTGCTATCACGAAGTATCTAATGTCTAAATTTATAGCATAAATAAAGACATAAACCATAATCTCGTGGTTAATAGCAGAATCTGCACGGAACTTGCTTGGAAGTCCTTGAAAATAGACTCATAATAAATATTATTATCACAACCTAGGAACAACAATGCCTGTAAAGGATGGGACGACAAAAATGCATACTACCCTCGATGCCTTGCGCGATGAGCTCGAGATGATCGCGCATGGCCGGCATCACGCTCCCTTCACGCTACTCGGTAACCAGGCTGCGCGCCACCACGAGTTTATGCTGTTCTATGCCCCTGATACCAGACAGTTAACGGTTACCGACCGACATATTCCCACAACCCGACTAAAAAACAGTGATTTCTTTGTCTGCTGGGACAACCTGGATGAACTTGGCGGGCACTACCGGCTAAACCGGACAGATAATGATGGACACGTTTCTCGTTATTATGATCCTTACAGTTTTGGCCCACAGCTTGAGAATTTTGATCTGGATCTGTTCTCTGCCGGCAAGCATTTACATATCTATCGAATTCTTGGTGCACACCCCAAAACGATCGATGGCGTAGAAGGCGTACTATTTGCCACCTGGGCACCAAATGCTACCCGGGTCAGCGTGATTGGAGATTTTAACCACTGGGATGGGCGTCAGCACTCTATGCGCAACCGTGGCGTGAGCGGCGTCTGGGAACTCTTCATTCCTGGCCTTGAGTCTGGCACGTTGTATAAGTATGAAATTCGTAATCGTGAATCCGGGGCAGTTGTTGCAAAATCAGACCCCTATGCTCAACAGCTGGAATTGCGCCCGCGTACGGCCTCGGTTGTACGAAACGGTTCTGATTTCGACTGGCAGGACAGTCCCTGGCTAGAGAGCAGAAAACAGCATGACTGGCTGCATCAACCCCTGTCAATCTATGAATGCCACCTCGGCTCATGGCAGCGCAACGAAAATGGCGAGTTCCTTGGTTACAGGGAGCTCGCGCACCGCCTGGTCAGTTATGTCAAGGAAACCGGTTTTACCCATATCGAGCTTCTACCCGTGACTGAACACCCGCTTGATGCCTCGTGGGGATACCAGACCACCGGTTATTATGCGGCAACACGCCGCTTTGGCAGCGCTGACGATTTTCGTTATTTCGTTAACTATTGTCACCAGCATGGTATCGGTGTATTCCTTGACTGGGTACCGGCACATTTCCCCAAGGATGAACATGGCCTGGCGCGTTTCGATGGTAGCGCGCTATATGAACATGAAGACCCTCGCCGCGGTGAGCATCGTGACTGGGGCACGTTGATTTATAATTATGGCCGTAATGAAGTCAGGAATTTTCTCATTTCGAGTGCCGTGTTCTGGCTTGAGGAATATCACATCGATGGCCTGCGCGTCGATGCGGTAGCCTCCATGCTTTACCTCGATTATTCGCGCGATGTTGGGGACTGGTTACCCAACCAGCACGGCGGCAATGAAAATATCGAAGCGATCGAATTCCTTCGCGAGATGAATACCATCACCCATGCCAACTTTCCTGGCACCATTATCATGGCCGAGGAATCCACCGCCTGGCCACAGGTAACTCGCCCGACCAATATTGGTGGACTTGGATTTAGCATGAAATGGAATATGGGCTGGATGCACGACACCCTCAACTATTTCACGAAAGAACCTATCTACCGCCATTATCATCATGACTTGTTAACATTCGGCTTGCTCTATTTGTTCAATGAAAACTTCATCCTGCCTTTTTCACACGATGAAGTTGTACACGGCAAGAGTTCACTACTGCATAAAATGCCCGGTGATGAATGGCAACGCTTTGCCAACCTGCGCCTTTTGTACACCTACATGTTTACTTACCCAGGTAAGAAACTGTTATTCATGGGGTGTGAATTTGGCCAGGGTGATGAATGGGATCATGACAAAGCACTTGACTGGTATGTATTACAGTACCCGCTACATGCTGGGATAAAAAAGCTGGTTAGCGATCTAAATTATCTCTATACGCATACCGACGCCCTGTATCAGTATGATTTTGATCACAACGGTTTCGAGTGGATAGATTGTCATGATACCGATCAATCTGTTTTATCCTATCTGAGGAAGTCCGATAACGAGGATATCATTATCGTATTGAACTTCACCCCGGTAATCCGTAACCACTATCGTATTGGTGTGCCTGCCCCTGGCGATTACCAGGTAATTTTCAACTCCGACTCTGAGTATTACGCCGGCAGTAATACCGGTAGTCACTCAGTTGTCCACGCTGAACAACAAGCATGGATGAATCGACCCGCTTCGATCACATTAACACTGCCACCCCTGGCCGGACTGGTGCTCAGCAAGGTCAAATGAGCAAGATACTTTATGTCTGTAGCGAAGCCTTTCCCCTGGTTAAAACCGGTG
>JASFOS010000132.1:0-5986 GCA_050116415.1 Thioalkalispiraceae bacterium | reverse complement strand
ATAACGCCCTCTACAAGGCCAAGCAAAACGGCCGTGATCGAGTCGTCTTTGATCCCCAGTTTCTCGGGGACGACAAGCGATTACAAGAAAAGGCAATCGAAGAATAACCCGCCAATTACTGTTTTCGCTGTGTGCGCTTCTTCGTGGCGTTTTTTTTGGGTTTGCGTTTTGATGTCTTGCGGGCCTTTGATGGCTTAGCCGGTTTTTTGCCTGTATCCAGCCGTGAAATATTTAACTGTTGGCCCGCCACCCAGACTTTTTTCAAGGTATTGAATATATCCCTGGGCATTCCTTCCGGCAGGTCGACCACGCTGTATTCATCATGAATATTGATGCGGCCAATGTACTGGCTGTCCAGGCCGGCCTCGTTGGCAATCGCCCCGACAATGTTACCGGGTTTCACAGCATGTTTATGCCCTACCTCAAGCCGGTAACGTTCCATGCCTTTTTCAGGTGCCGAATCTTTTGGATGCGTAGCTTCACGCTTTCCTTTGGGTTGTTGTTTGCTTTCCCAGCTATCATTTGATTTACGGGCGGGTTTATTTTGTAACAGGAAAGGTTCATCACCTTGTAATAGTTGTGCCAGCGCTGCGGCAATTTCCAGTGCCGGTACATTGTGCTCCTGCTGGTATTGTTCAATTAACTGGTAGAACAGGCCAAGCTCTTCGCTGGCAAGGGTATCGCTAATGCGTTGTTTGAACCTGGCGATTCGTTTGTCATTAATGAGTTCAGTGGAAGGCAAGTCCATGATCTCGATTTGTTGCCTGGTGGCTTTTTCAATGGCGTGTAACAAACGTTTCTCACGCGGCGCCACAAACAGGATGGCATCCCCCTGGCGACCGGCACGTCCGGTACGACCGATACGATGCACATAGGCTTCGGTGTCATAAGGGATATCGTAATTGATTACGTGACTGATGCGTTCCACATCAAGGCCACGAGCCGCGACATCGGTGGCAACAATAATATCCAGTTTGCCATTTTTTAATTGTTCAACGGTGCGTTCACGCTGGTTTTGCGCAATATCACCGTTGAGCGCGGCGGCCGCATAACCTCGTGCTTCGAGTTTTTCTGCCAGTTCCACCGTGGCCGTTTTGGTGCGCACGAAAATGATCATGGCATCAAACACTTCGGCTTCCAGGATACGGGTGAGGGCATCCAGTTTATGTACACCGCTGACTGGCCAGAAGCGTTGGCGAATGGTATCGGCAGTGGTGGTTTTTACCTGGATGGTAATTTGTTGTGGCTGGTTCAAATAGGTCGTGGCGATATGGCGGATCTGTTTCGGCATGGTCGCCGAGAACAGGGCGATTTGACGTTCAGCTGGCGTTTGTTCCAGTATCCATTCCACATCGTCAATAAAGCCCATGCGTAACATCTCGTCGGCCTCATCGAGCACCAGTGCCTTGAGATTATCCAGCTTCAGGGTACCGCGGCGCATATGGTCCATCACGCGACCGGGCGTACCGACGACCACGTGTACACCACGCTTCAAGGCACGTATTTGTCCGCGGTAGTCCTGTCCGCCATAGAGTGGCAGCACATGGAACCCCTGCAGGTACTTGGCATATTTCTGGAACGCTTCCGCCACCTGGATAGCCAGTTCGCGGGTCGGGGCCAGTACCAGCACCTGTGGTTCAGTCTGCTGCAAATCCAGGTTGGATAATAACGGTAGTGCAAATGCCGCGGTTTTACCGGTACCGGTTTGAGCCTGGCCCAGCACGTCCCTGCCGTCGAGCAACAGCGGGATGGTCTGTGCCTGGATGGGGGAAGGCGTTTCATAACCCACTTCATCCAGGGCCTTTAAAATAGGGGATTTAAGCGCCAGTTGATTGAACGCAATTACCGAGTCGGTGGTCATGTAGCTGTACCTGAGAAAGTTGTCGAAAGCGAGGAAAACGCCAAGGCCGTGCCGGGGAATCCTGGTTGCCCCTGTCTGCCGGCTATCCGGGTAGCATTAGAACCAGAAGGGAGCGCTAGTTTAACGGTTTATGTGGTATGTTGCATTCTTTATTTATTAAATAGTGAGAAAGCGAGTGCAAATTTGGGTTGATGCTGATGCCTGCCCGAAGGTGATCAAGGAGATCCTCTACCGGGCGGCCGAACGGGTGAAGGGTTCCCTCATCCTGGTGGCCAACCAGCCGTTAATGGCACCCCGTTCACCCCATATCAAGACCATCAGGGTGGAGCCGGGCTTTGATGTGGCAGACAACTATATCGTGCAGCACGTCGAGCAGGGTGACCTGGTGATTACCGCCGACATTCCACTGGCTGCCGAGGTGCTGGACCAGGGGGCCGAGGCGCTCAATCCCAGGGGCGAATTTTATCACCCGGAAACCATTCGCCAGAAACTGGTGATGCGTGATTTTATGGATGAAATGCGAGGCAGCGGTGTATTTAGCGGCGGCCCAGCACCATTGAGCCAGACAGATCGGCGTGAATTCGCCAATGCCCTGGATCGGTTCCTCGCCAGGCACTGAGGTTGCCATCAAAACCCTTGAATTTCTTGATTATTCAACCGTTTTCCCCGATCATGTGCGCCTTTCCTAGTCTTTGAACAGAGAGTCTGACATGTCCGTGGATATCCATTCCGATCGTATTCTAATTCTGGATTATGGTTCCCAGTATACCCAGTTGATTGCCCGTCGCGTACGTGAGGCCGGGGTGTATTGTGAGTTGCATAGTTGTGAAATTGAGGAAGCGGATATTCGTGATTTCAGACCCAGCGGCATCATTCTTTCCGGTGGCCCGGAAAGCACCACGGCAGCCAATGCGCCGGCCGCGCCCCAGGTGGTCTTTGAACTGGGAGTGCCGGTGCTGGGCATCTGTTATGGCATGCAAACCATGGCGGCCCAGCTTGGCGGCAAGGTGGAAAATGCCGACCATCATGAATATGGTTACGCCCAGGTGCGCGCCCGTGGCCATACCGCGTTGCTAAAAGATATTGAAGATCACACCAGTGAAGAAGGCTATGGCCTGCTGGATGTCTGGATGAGTCATGGCGATCGCGTGATCGAGATGCCGAAAGGCTTCAAACTGATGGCCTCGACCGATAATGCCCCGATTGCCGGGATTGCCGATGAAGAGCGTCATTTCTATGGCCTGCAATTCCACCCGGAAGTAACCCATACCCGCCAGGGCCAACGTATTATCGAGCGATTTGTACACCAGATTTGTGGTTGCAGTAACCTGTGGACGCCGGGAAACATTATCGAAGACAACATTACCCGCATACGTGAACAGGTCGGGGATGATGAAGTGGTGCTGGGCTTATCCGGCGGGGTGGATTCCTCGGTGGTGGCAGCCTTGCTGCATAAAGCCATCGGTGATCAACTTACCTGTGTGTTTGTCGATAATGGCTTGTTGCGTTACGAGGAAGGTGACCAGGTAATGGCCACCTTCGCCGAACACATGGGCGTCAAAGTCATTCGTGTCGATGCCGAAGCTCGTTTCCTCAAAGCACTGGAAGGTGTCGATGATCCTGAACGTAAGCGCAAAATTATCGGTAACCTGTTTGTTGATGTTTTCGAAGAAGAGTCGAGCAAGTTAACCAATGCCAAGTGGCTGGCACAAGGCACCATCTACCCTGATGTGATCGAGTCAGCCGGTGCCAAAACCGGCAAGGCACACCTGATCAAATCTCATCACAATGTGGGTGGCCTGCCGGACTATATGCAGTTACAACTGTGTGAGCCATTGCGTGAACTCTTCAAAGACGAAGTGCGTAAACTCGGAGTTGAACTCGGTCTACCCTATGACATGGTCTACCGTCATCCCTTCCCGGGGCCGGGGCTGGGGGTACGCATTCTTGGCGAGGTTAAGAAAGAGTACGCCGATATCTTACGCCTCGCGGATCATATTTATATCGAGGAACTGCGCAAGCATGATCTCTATGACAAGGTGAGCCAGGCTTTCACCGTGTTCTTGCCTGTTAAATCCGTGGGCGTGACCGGTGATGGTCGACGTTATCAATACGTCGTGGCGATGCGCGCCGTGGAAACCATTGATTTCATGACGGCACGCTGGGCACACCTGCCTTACGAGTTTCTGGAACACGTCTCGCGTCGTATCGTCAACGAGGTTGACGGTATCTCACGCGTGGTTTATGACGTGACCGGCAAGCCACCTGGCACTATCGAGTGGGAGTAAGGTGTGTCAGAAGTTGTACTGGTTACTATCACGGGGCAGGATCGGCCGGGCCTAACCGCGGCACTCACCGGTATCCTGGCCAACTACGACGTCACGGTGCTGGATATCGGCCAGTCGGTGATCCACGACAGTCTTTCGCTGGGGATCCTGATTGAATCCCCGGAAGACGCAAAAAGCTGCTCGGTCTTCAAGGATATTCTTTTCAAGGCTCACGAGCTAAACCTGAACGCACGCTTCACGCCGGTAAGTGAAACCGATTATGAACACTGGGTAACTGCACAAGGCAAACCCAGGCACATCGTTACTATTCTTGGTAAACAGATTAGCGCGCGCCACCTGGCACGTGTTACCGAAGTTGTTGCCGAGCACGGTTTCAATATTGATCAAATCAGCCGCTTATCAGGGCGCTTGTCACTTGTCAGTCCTGAAGATAAACGCAAGGGCGCATCCGTGCAGTTATCATTAAGTGGCGAGGTGGAGGACATTCCCGCCATGCATGCCAAGTTCCTGCATATCTCGCAGGAACTCGATATCGATGTCGCCGTACAGGAAGATAATCTCTATCGCCGCAGCCGTCGGCTGGTGTGTTTTGATATGGATTCCACCTTGATCCAGGCCGAAGTGATTGATGAACTGGCCAAGGTAGCCGGAGTCGGTGCGCAGGTGGCGGCGATCACCGAGTCGGCGATGCGCGGTGAAATTGATTTTTCAGAAAGTTTCCGTCGACGTATGGCCTTGCTGGAAGGAATGGATGAATCAGTTTTACAACAAATCGCCGAAAATCTGCCGATTACCGAAGGCGCACAACGCCTGATTCGTCACCTGAAACACTTTGGTTACAAAGTGGCGATTCTCTCCGGTGGTTTCACCTATTTTGCCAATTACCTGAAAGAGAAACTGGGTATTGACTATGTTCATGCCAATCAACTGGATTTTGAAAATGGCAAGCTTACCGGCAAGGTCAAAGGCGAGATTATTGACGGCCAGATGAAAGCACGTTTATTGATACAACTGGCCGAGCAGGAAGGTATCAGTCCCGAGCAGGTGATCGCGGTCGGTGATGGTGCCAATGACCTGCCGATGTTATCGATCGCGGGTCTCGGGATTGCGTTTCATGCCAAGCCCATCGTCAAGGAACAGGCACAGCATTCCATTGCCACCCTGGGACTGGACGCCATTCTATACTTGCTCGGTATGCGTGACCGGGAACTGGCTGAACTGGAAACTGATTCCTGAATCATGGAGCAACTGGAACAACAGTCACTGGATGAGTTCTGGATGCAGCGTGCGCTTGAGCTGGCCCGACAGGCCGAAGCACAAGGCGAGGTACCGGTTGGCGCGGTACTGGTCAGGAATGAACAGGTCATCGGTGAGGGCTGGAACCAGCCCATCAGTGCCAGTGATCCGACCAGTCACGCGGAAATCATGGCATTGCGGGCGGCGGCGGAGCGTATCAACAATTACCGGCTTTTGAATACCACGCTTTATGTCACCCTTGAGCCTTGCAGCATGTGTGCCGGTGCCATTATTCACGCACGAGTCGCGCGGGTGGTGTATGGTGCGACGGACCCGAAAGGCGGCGCCGCCGGTAGTGTGTTTGATATCCTGGGAACGGAACGCCTTAACCACAAGGTTGAGGTTTGTGGCGGTATCCTCGCAGAAGAAAGTGCGGCCTTATTGAAAGCATTCTTTCAGCAACGCAGAAAATAATCCCCTGTTTGTGAATTAAAGAACCGGTGAAGTGAATGCCAGGACGGAGGCGGGCGCAGTGCGCGGTGTCTCTTTCTCAATGTGCCAGCGCAGGATGTCATAGTAACTGCGGATATTTTCCACATAG
>JASFOS010000131.1:0-6024 GCA_050116415.1 Thioalkalispiraceae bacterium | reverse complement strand
GCGCATTCTGCGCCGCCGGGTTGATGAGGCAAAGGAACTGAGTGAAGAAGAAATGGAAGATGAGCTTGAGAAAGCCATTGCCGAAGAAGACGCCTTGAACAAGGACGATTAGCCAGTTTCGTATTATTCAACCACAAGCCGTTATCAATATTTTCAGTGTTCTAATCTGCCGCTCGATTTCCGCATACGGTGCAACTTGCTAGATAGCGGTGTCGATTTGCACCCTTCCCATTGTTGATAAAGTCGTTGCTGAACATTCCCTGTGAGTTTGTGTCATAGTTAAATGGAACTTGAACCGGGACTGTAACCTGTGAAGAAAAATATCCTGTTTGTACTGGTGTTTTTGGCTGTGGTCGAGACCGCACATGCCCTGACTAACCAGCTCGAGGGCCACCGTTCAGCGTACCTTGCGATGCATGGCCATGACCCGGTTGCCTGGCAGGAATGGAACCCGCAAACGCTGGAAAAAGCCCGGCAGCAAAACAAGTTATTATTCGTTTCCAGTGGTTATTTTTCCTGCCACTGGTGTCACGTCATGCAGCGCGAAAGCTTCCGTCACCCGGTTATTGCCCGTCTACTCAATCAACACTTTATCCCGGTCAAAGTCGATCGCGAATTAAATGCCTCGCTGGATAGCCGGCTGATTGATTTCGTGGAAAAAACCCGCGGCTATGCGGGTTGGCCGTTAAATGTCTTCATTACCCCGCAGGGCCATCCCCTGGTTGGTATCGTGTACCTGCCAGCCCCCGATTTTGAGCAGTTGCTGGGTACGATGCATAGTGAATGGCAAACACGTGCTGCCGAATTAGCGACGGTTGCCGCCCAGGCCAGCGATGAATTGAATGTCACCACGCAGCCAGAAAAAGTTTCCATCAACAAACAGTTTGTTAGTTCGCTTAGTCAAAATTACCTGGAGCAGGCACTTGGCCAGGCTGATGAAATGCAGGGCGGTTTCGGTGATCAGAACAAGTTCCCTTCCGTGCCACAACTGGATGTACTGCTGGATATCTTTAAGCAAAATCGTGAACAGCGACTGGAAAACTTTTTGCGCACCACCTTAAACCAGATGGCATCCCAGGGCTTGCGTGATCAGCTGGGCGGGGGCTTCTATCGTTACGTGGTCGACCCTGGTTGGCAAATCCCTCATTTTGAAAAAATGCTGTATGACAATGCCCTGTTGGCAGGCCTGTATCTCAAGGCGGCACGCATATTCAACAACCAGGATTATGAACAAATTGGGCGCGAAACCCTGGACTTCATGCTTGATGAAATGCGCGCTGATCAGGGCGCGTTTATTGCGAGCCTGTCGGCAATAGACAGTAACAATGTGGAAGGTGGTTATTACCTGTGGACAGTTGAACAACTGGAGCAAATCCTCAGTAACGACGAGGCAGACCTTGTCAAGGAACACTGGCAGGTAAAGGGGCCGGCAGATATAGAAGATGGGCATCACCTGGTAACGGCCAGCTCCATCGTGGAATTGGCAAAACAGTTTGCTAAACCTGAGTCGCAGATTAACGCTCTGTTAAAATCTGCGCGTGGCAAAATGCTCGCGGCACGGCAACAACGCCGGTTACCGCTGGATAGAAAAAAACTGGCGGCATGGAATGGCCTGGCTTTATCGGCGCTGGTGGCGGGCGCCAGGCTCAATAATGACGCTGACCGCTATCATGAAGCGGCGCAGCAGTTGCAGGCTTATCTCGGCGAGCATTTCTGGACCGGGAACCAGTTATATCGTGCAGTACTGGATAAACCGTTTGGTGATGCCGGCCTGGAAGACGCGGCCTATCTGGCCAAGGGCATGCTGGATTGGGCGATTTATTCCGGTTCCAGGCAAGCATTGCAACAGGCTGACAAGCTCATCGCGGCAAGCTGGGAGCGGTTTCACGGTGAACAAGGCTGGCGGTTAAATCGTCAGCCGTTACTGAAATATAAACCCTATTCGCAGCTTATACCGGATGGACCAATGCCTTCTCCTTCCGCTTCGCTGGTTTACAGCAGTCTTGAGCTGGCAAGTCAACTTGATAACAAGTTACTGAAGCAAAAAGCGCAACGGCATTTGATGGAGGTGGGAGAGCTGATTCGGGAGCAGCCGTTCTGGTCTGCCAGTTATATCAAGGCGATCAGATATCAGCCCGGCAACTAGTCCTGCAGTACTTCAAATTCATACTGGGTGAAAGAGCGTGTTGATAATATTTGCCGGGACAACTTGATATAGAAAAAACGGTTTTTCATGTTGATGGCCAGTACCGTATTAACATCATACAGGGTCGCGGGGACCACCAGGCTGCGAGTTTGCTGAATGGAAACCTGCTTGGGAATCATCAGGCCACGAAAATAGTCGGTACCTTTGCCGATACCACTGATTGCTTTTATCGCCACCGGAACCGCGGTATGCGATAAGTTCATCACCCCCATGTCAACACCGAAATCAGTCTGGAACTTGACCCAGCGGATTAAACCGATTTTCCAGCGGTTGCTGCTACTTTTTTCGCTATGGTAGGCAACCAGCTCACCGACCTTGACGGCCTGTTCGTCATTATCGAGCGAACAGTTCAAGGCAGAGCCCGTATCGCTGGTATTATTTTGTTTCCAGCTATAGGTGTTGTAATGCTTATGCCCATGGCGACGGTCTTTTTCCAGTGCTTTTTTATAGGCCATGGCGAACATTGAGGGCTCAAGATCATGCTGGCCCCTGAGTTTCAGTTCATCCATTTCGGGTGAAAAGGGCACCTGTTGTGAAAGGAAATAATGGGCAGCATTAATCCCTACCGCGATTTGCACGTTATTGCCCGCAGTTTGTCTTTCACTTTGGCGCGAGAGGTTCTCTTCAAGGGCCTGGGCAAGGCGAAGTAACATATCACGTTGTTGTATCTCAACCAGTGAGTGGGTGTCGTCAATATTGTCCTGTGTCAGGAACTGTTGTAGAAAATTATCCAGGCGCAGACAGACTGACTTGATATCAAGTATGCGACCGTTGGTGGGTTGCCAGTCCATTTCAGGGGGCAGGTAACGGGGTGCGGAATCACTGGCCAGGTCAAATACAAACTCGTTCTCGATATCCTGCCCAATAGCCGGGTAGATGTGACATTCGTGACACCATGAGCTTAACAGGTGATAGAGTTCTTCCGCTTCGTTCTGCATCAAGTGGTAGGGGGCTGACAGGGAAAGCAATAAAATACGCTTGTAGACAAGTTCAATGGTATAGGCGACCGGTAACATGTAATCAGGGTAGGGATCATCAACCGGCAGGTTATGGATCCCGGATTGTTCGGCATAATTATACAGCTGATGTAACTCGCGCCAGGCATCATAGGGTTCGGGGGCGTAGATCAGGTAACTTTCCACCAGGCGGCGCGCCAGGTACTGGATACTGTTATATATGGCTTCACGTAACAGCATTTCATCAGATTCTTTGCGCGAGTTACGCAGGATCAACTGGCTGACCACGCTTTTATAACCGGCCGCCATTTCTTCAAGAATCTTCTGAATGGTCTGCGCCGCGTTTTTCTGTTTCCGGTCAAGTGGTAGCTTGCTGTTTTTCAGGGGCTGTTTCAATTGAATCAGCAGCTGGCGCGTGGTGGGGCGTAACGTGTCGAGCAGACGAATACGTTCATGTGCCGGATAGCGGGAGCGGTTAATGGTCTTGAGCTGTTCCAGCAGTTGCTGGGTGGCGCGAGCCGTATTGGCGGTGGGCAGTTCGCTTAACCAGCGCTCCAGTTGCCGGACCTTGAGATAGGGTTTGGGGCGTTTCTTCAACTCCTGTGATGGTATATTCAGGACCGGTACTGCCATGTTGCAACCTCTTGTAAGATGGCTCATTCTAACGATTCGCTAGGATGCTTGCCAGCACGCCGGTATTTGCATAATGCAAATCCGGCAGATGCAATAAGCACTGTTTTTTATCAGGTTGACTTTATAGGGTTATCAAAATAGGCGCACCACAAAGCCGTTTGTGCGCTACTGGCATGCTTACTGCACATAAATTCCCCACTATTATTATTACTACTTTCTAATTATATAAATAAAGCATTCGCGAATGATGATTCCAGCAAGCACCATTGGTTAATCATCCTATAACCAGTAAGGAGTGGGGTGTTATGAATAAAAAGAAGATGTTGTCTGAGTTGTTCAGGCTCAGTATCGTAGTTTCTTTACTATTTTCAGGCCAGGTCATGGCTAACCCGTTGATCATGACCGCACCGCCGAGAGAGTCGGCCGCGGCAGGCAAGGAACTTTATGGCCCGATTGCCGAGTACCTGACAAAAGCAATAGGTAGCCCGGTTGTCTACCAGCATCCTGGCAACTGGATGACATACCAGCGCGATATGCGCAATGATAAGTACGATATTGTGTTTGATGGGCCCCATTTTGTTTCCTGGCGCATGGCGCACCTGGGTCACGAGGTGCTTGTTAAACTGCCGGGGAACCTGCAATTCGTATTGCTGACCGATGCCAATAACAATAAATTCAATACCCCCGACGATCTGATTGGCAGGAACATCTGCGGCATTTCACCACCTAACCTGTCTACCCTGTCAGTACTGGATTATTATCGTAACCCGGTGCGCCAGCCGGTAATCAAAGGTATCAAAGGGGGGATGGGTAAAGTCTACAACAGTTTTAAAAGCGGCAGGTGCGAGGCGGCCGTGTTACGTACCGCATTTCACAAGAAGAAACTCAGTGAAGAACAGCGTCGCGGTATGAAACAGCTATACATGAGTAAACGCTTGCCCAACCAGGCAATTTCGGTAAGTCCGCGCATCAGCCCCCAGGCAAAACGCAAAATTGCCGAGTCACTCACCATGGGGGATGGTGTTGCCTCAACCGCCGGGATCCTTAAACGCTTTGGCGGTAAAGCCAAGTCATTTATTCATGCCAATAACCAGGAATACCAGGGTCATAATATGTTGCTGGAAGGGGTGATTTTTGGCTGGTAGTGTTTACGGGTTATTGACACTAAGGGGTCGCCGTGGCGGCCCTTTTTTATGAGGTACATAATGCCAAGTTAATTGTTACATCTTAAATAAATGCTACGATATGATAGTTTGTATCAATGAATAGTGGGTTCAGTTCAATATCGTCATGAAGTTGCAGGAACTTAAATACATTATCGCAGTTGCCGAGACCAAGCATTTTGGCAAAGCGGCCGAGCGCTGCTTTGTCAGCCAGCCGACCCTGAGCGGCCAGATCAAGAAGCTGGAAAAGGAGCTGGGCGTGGACATTTTCGAGCGCACCAACCGCTCGGTGGAAATCACGCCCATTGGTGAAGAAATTGTTGGCCATGCGCGCCAGATCATGGAGCAGGCCGAGGTGATACGGCAACTGGCTATCGCACACCAGGATCCCCTGGCCGGGCCGTTACGCATCGGTGCGATTCCCACACTCAGTCCCTACCTGATGCCGCTGATATTGTTGCCATTGAAACAACAGCATCCCCAAATGAAACTGGTATTGTCAGAAGAAATGACCGACACCCTGCTAAAACGCCTGCATGACTATGAGATCGATGCAGCGCTGCTGGCGACCAGGGTGGAAGACCATGATCTCACCAGCATCGCGCTGTTTAACGAGCCATTCTGGCTGGCGCATCCTCGCGAGCATCCCTTTTACCACAAGGAAGACATTACCCAGCACGACCTGGATACCACCGAGTTGCTGCTCTTGTCGGAAGGCCATTGCCTGGCCGATCAGGCAATGAAGATCTGTCATCTCAAGGAGCGCAGCGAGCAGGGTGACATGGCCGATCTCAGGGCCTCCAGCATGGAAACCTTGTTGCAACTGGTGGGCGCCGGCTTCGGTTCGACCCTGGTGCCGGCGTTAGCCATGCGTGGCTCGTGGACCACCGATAGTGGCGTGGTTGCGCGCAAGCTGGAATTACCCAATGCCTATCGCCAGGTTTCGCTGGTGTTCCGCAACAGTTACCCGCGCCGTAAAGCACTGGACGCTTTCGCAGCAATTATCCTGGCTAATCTGCCCAATACAGTGGAGCCGTTAATGACGAAGAAAAACAAGTAGTCGTCA
>JASFOS010000130.1:0-6134 GCA_050116415.1 Thioalkalispiraceae bacterium | reverse complement strand
GTCGTGACGTGGTCAGCCGGGCGATTGCCACCGAAGTGCGTGAAGGCCGTGGTTGCGGTAAAAACGCTGAGTACGTGTTGCTAAAACTGGATCATCTCGGCCGGGATGTGCTGTACAAGCGCTTGCCGGGAATTTGCCAGACCTCCAAAACCTTCATGGGTATTGATCCGGCCGAAGAACCCATCCCGGTTTTCCCCACCGCCCATTACACCATGGGCGGTATCCCCACCAATCGTGATGGCCAGGTGATCGTGCCGGTGGAAACCGGCCAGGAATCGATTCCCGGTTTATACGCGGTAGGCGAATGCGCCTGTGTATCCGTGCACGGTGCTAACCGGCTGGGCGGTAACTCGTTGCTGGATATCGTGGTATTTGGCCGTGCCGCGGGTAACGACATTATCGATTACCTGGCCAGGAACCGTTATCACCGTCCACTGGATGAAGACAGTGTTGAGCAAGCCATGCAACATCTGCAGCGCTGGGATCAAAAAGGAGAAGGGGAACAGGTTGCCGATGTCAAACACGAGTTGCAGGCGGTGATGGAAGAATACTGTGGCGTATTCCGTACCGAGGAAGTTTTACGGCAAGGCCTGGAGAAGGTGGTCGACATCGAACGTCGTTTATCGGATGTAAGGCTCAGGGATCACAGTAAAATTTTCAATACTTCACGCATTGAAGCGCTGGAACTTGAAAACCTGGTGGAGGTGGCGCTGGCTACCGTTGCCTCTGCATTGGCGCGACAGGAAAGTCGAGGTGCACATTCGCGTATCGACTACCCGCAACGTGATGATCAACAGTGGTTAAAACACAGCTTGTTTTACAAGCAAGACAGGCGACTGGATTATAAGCCGGTTACCCTGAAACCCATTACCGTCGATTCTTTTCCGCCCAAGGAAAGGGTTTACTAGGGAATTGTATGATGCGCTTTTTAATCTATCGCTATAACCCGGACGTTGATGGCAAGCCTTATATGAAGGAATACAGGCTGGAAGTGGAGCGTGGCATGATGTTGCGTGATGCCCTGTTGAAAATAAAGGAACTCGATGAGAGCTTTACTTTCCGCCATTCCTGTGGTGAAGGTGTGTGTGGTTCGGATGCCATGAATATTAATGGTATGAATGGCCTGGCCTGCCTGACCTCGTTAGAAACATTAAAAGAGCCCGTCGAAGTCAGGCCGGTGCCCGGTATGCCGGTGATTCGTGACCTGGTGGTTGATATGAGCCAGTTCTATCATCATTATCGCGCGGTCAAACCGTACATGATTGTTCATGATCCGGAACCGGAAGTGGAATACCGGCAGAGCCCCGAGCAACGTGCCAGGCTGGATGGTTTATATGAATGTATCTTGTGCGGTTGTTGTAGCACGGCGTGCCCGTCTTTCTGGTGGAACCCGGATAAATTCCGCGGGCCGGCGGCATTATTGCAGGCCTATCGTTTCATGGCCGATTCACGTGACCATGGTACCTATGAACGGCTGTCCGAACTGGATGGTCCTTATCGCCTGTTTCGATGTCACTCGATAATGAACTGTGTCAATGTTTGTCCCAAGGGGCTTAATCCGACCTCGGCGATTCATAACATCAAGAAACTGATGCTCAAGGACATGGTGTAGTTATCATGACAGCACAACCGCAAGTTGAATTGTCTTTATCGAGATTACGCTGGCAATGTCGGCGTGGCATGCTGGAACTCGACTTGCTGTTGCAATCTTTCGTCGAGACAGATTATTCCAGTTTATCGTTTGAGGAGCAGGCTACCTTCAGGGAATTATTGCGTATGCCTGATCAGGAATTACTGGAACTGTTAATGGGACTGAAAACGCCGGGCAACAAGGAGGTTGCTGATGTCGCTGCTAAAATTCGACAAGCCGCTGCAGGTTAGCATAAAACCATCCCGCTACCTGCGGTTATATACGCACCTGGTTCACCTGATGGCACTGCTGGTCACGCTATTACCCATGGCATTGCCAACCGGGTTACGCCTGCTTGTCATTGTTGTGATTATTGTTTCCTATTTCAGGTCGCTCGCACAGCAAACCGGCGATTACACGGGCCTGTTAAAACTACAGGATAACAGGCACTGGGTGTGGCTGGATGCACAGGGCAATGAGCAGGAACTGTCATTCAAGTCAGGCGCTATAATATTGCCGCGACTCATGGTGTTGAATTTTACACGGCCATCAGGAAAGACCATCAGCTGGAGTTTTTTTCCCGATAGCTGTGATCAGCAACAACTCAGACAGCTGAGAATTTTTCTTCGCTATTCAACGGCTGATACCGCATCACATGTTGTGTAGTTGGCGGGTGTCAGTATGGTATTGACCGCTTTGTCATTTTGCCCAGGGTAGTCGAGCGTGTAATGCAGGCCACGGCTTTCCTTGCGATTGATGGCCGATTGAATGATCAACTCGGCCACCACTGCCAGGTTACGAAGTTCCAGCAAGTCGTTGGTTACCCGGAAGTTGCCGTAATACTCATCGATTTCGGACAACAGTAACTGTACCCGCCGTTGGGCGCGTTGCAGGCGTTTGTTGGTGCGCACGATACCGACGTAATCCCACATGAAACGACGTAACTCATCCCAGTTATGGGTAACCACCACTTCTTCATCCGAATCGGTGACTCGACTTTCATCCCAGGCCGGCAGGGTGCCGGAGATGGCGACAGCCTGTTTTTCATTGTCGATGGCCTGGCTGGCGGACTTGGCAAACACCAGGCATTCCAGCAACGAGTTACTGGCCATGCGGTTGGCGCCATGTAAGCCGGTAAACGCGGTTTCACCAATGGCATATAAACCGGGGATATCGGTTTGTCCCTGCAGGTTGGTCATCACGCCACCACAGGTGTAGTGTGCGGCCGGGACGATTGGGATGGGTTCCTTGCTGATGTCGTAACCCAGTTCAAGACAACGTTGGTAAATGGTAGGGAAGTGCTGCTGGATAAACTCAACCGATTTATGACTGATGTCCAGGTACAGACAGTCACAACCCAGGCGCTTGATTTCGTGATCGATGGCACGTGCCACGATATCACGGGGCGCCAGTTCCGCACGTTCATCAAATTCATGCATGAATTCACTGCCATCCGGGCGACGCAATATGCCGCCTTCACCACGTACTGCTTCGCTAATCAGGAATGACTTGGCATGCGGGTGATACAAGCAGGTAGGGTGGAACTGGTTAAACTCCAGGTTGGCAACCCGACAGCCGGCGCGCCAGGCCATGGCAATGCCGTCACCGGTTGAGGTGTCCGGGTTACTGGTGTAGAGATACACCTTGCTGGCCCCGCCGGTGGCCAGCACCGTTTGCCGGGCCCGGTAGACACGGACCTGGTCTGCCTTGCGATCCAGGATGTAGGCCCCGAGGCAGCGGTTTTCACCACTTTGCCCGGTTTTATGGCGGGTGATCAAATCAACCGCGATATGGTGTTCGTGGATATGAATATTGGGATGCGCACGTACCTGTTGCTCGAGGGTCGTTTCCACTGCGCGTCCGGTCGCGTCGGTGGCATGAATGACCCGGCGATGGCTATGGCCGCCTTCGCGGGTAAGGTGAAAACTGTGCCCGTCGTCATTTTGCGTGAAGTGGATACCCTGTTCAATCAGCCACTGGATACTCTCTTTGGCATGCTCAACCGTGAAGCGCACCGCTTGTGGATCACACAGTCCGGCACCGGAATTCAGGGTATCGGTAATATGTGACTCGATACTGTCATCGTCGGCCAGCACCGCGGCAATCCCGCCCTGGGCATACAATGTCGAGCCTTCTGATAAAATCCCCTTTGAAATCAGGCAGATACGATTGTTGTCCGCCAGGCGCAGTGCCAGGCTCAGGCCGGCTGCACCGCCGCCGATGACCAACACATCACATTCATACTGGGGATGACCGGGATTATACGTTGAATGACTCATGCGCAAAAATTAAACAACATCCTGCTGAACTGGAACAGCTGTTGATAAAGGACCTTTGTTGTCGACCAATAAACCGTTTAGAATCCATCTGTTATCAACAAATTATATAACAGACTTGAAATAAAAACCGGATCAGCTGCGAACTCTGCCATGATTTTACTGTCTATTTTGACAGGTTCGGGTAGCAACCGGAATAACTCGAGAAGGAAGCTGCCCAGTGGGCGACCCAGTCACTGATAAAGCGTTGATTGAGCGCGTACAGCAAGGTGATAAAAAAGCCTTTGATTTGCTGGTATTGAAGTACCAGAACCGGATCATGAAGGTGTTGTCACGTTACCTCTATGATCAAAATGAGGTACAGGATATGGCGCAGGAAGCTTTTATCAAGGCGTACCGCGCATTACCGAACTTTCGTGGCGACAGTGCTTTTTATACCTGGTTGTACCGTATTGCAATCAATACCGCAAAAAATCACCTGGTTGCCCAGGGACGCCGGCCACCCAGTGCCGACATCGATGCGGCCGAGGCTGAGCAATATGACGGTGCGTCGGCACTCAAGGAATATGCCTCGCCCGAACGCGAGGTATTAAAAGACGAGATTCAGAAGGTTGTCGCTAAGGCCATTGATGAGTTACCTGACGACCTGAAAACGGCCATTACCCTGAGAGAACTCGAGGGGATGAGCTACGAGGAAATAGCAGAAGCAATGGATTGTCCAATAGGTACGGTGCGTTCACGCATTTTTCGGGCACGTGAAGCCGTGGATAGTAAATTAAAGCCGTTGTTGGAATAACCGACAATATACTGACTAACTGGCAGGTAAGCGATTATGGGTAAACAGTACGAAGAAAGACTTTCTGCATTGGTTGATGGTGAAGAAACTCATACTGACGACGTGTTATCACGCATTAAGCAGGATGACGAGTTACGCCAGCGCTGGCAGCGTTACCATCTGATCAGTGATGCCATGAAAGGTTACCTGGACGGGCCGTCCTACCCGGATATTTCTGCCCGCGTCAGCCAGGCACTGGATAACGAACCAACCGTACTCGCCCCCAGACACAAATCGTCACGATTCCAGCACTGGTACAAGCAGGCGGCCGGTTTTGCCGTTGCAGCCAGCGTGGCCACCGTCGCGGTATTCACCGTCCAGCAAAACCAGTTTGCCAATAATAACCAGTTACAGACAGCGGCCATTGATGGCCCGGTGAAAACAGTTAAGTTTGCGGCCGCCAATGATGATTCCCAGTCGCGTCTTGATTCAGCCGTTGAGTCCAAGTTGAGCGGTTATCTTGTTCAGCATAATGAATATTCCGTGACCGCTAAAATGCAAGGTGCATTACCCTATATGCGTATTGTTAGTGTTACACCTGGTAAACGCATTACCAAGAAGTCTGATGAAAAATAAGTTTATTTCCGTATTACTGATCGTTTTTTTATTCCCAGTCCTATCGCTGGCCAGTGATGACTATGAGCAAATGCAAATTTTGCTCAAGAAAATGCACAAGGCGGCACATACCTTGAACTATGAAGGTACTTTCGTATACGGACAGAAAGACCAGTTAAGCTCAATGCGCATCATTCATAGTGCAACAGACAATGAAGAGAAAGAACGCCTGGTCTCGATGGACGGCAGTGGCAGGGAAGTCATCAGGAACGGTGACTCCGTCAAATGCATCCTGCCAGACACCAAGTCGGTGGTGGTGGATAAAACGCGCGCCGATACGCAATTCCCGCCGGCATTCCCCATGTCGATTGACCGCTTGACCAGCCACTATGCCTTTAAAGTTACCGATGGCAAAAAAGTAGCCGGACGTAGCACCCAAAAAATCATGATTCAACCCATGGACAAACTCCGTTATGGACATCATCTCTGGGTAGACAAGGAAACCGGGTTATTACTCAAAACACATTTGTTGAATGAACGCTCACAGAAACTTGAGCAGTTTATGTTCACCCAGATAAGCTTTTTTGACGAGATTCCTGATACATGGCTGCAGCCGGCCATTTCTGGAAAGGATTTCAACTGGTACAAAGCGGATGAAACCAAGCCACCGGTAAAGAGCAAGAAAACGTCACAATGGTATGTCAGCAACCTGCCGGCAGGTTTTATGCCTGACATGCAACGTAAAGCCATGATGCCGGCCAATTCAATGCCTGTAGAACACATGGTTTTCAGTGACGGGTTATCATCCATATCGGTGTTTATTGAAAAAGAAATGGAA
>JASFOS010000129.1:0-6167 GCA_050116415.1 Thioalkalispiraceae bacterium | reverse complement strand
TGTATTTCCTCGGCGTTAATATCCGAGGCGGGTTGCCGGGTGCGCTTTTCCGCTGATAATTTTGGCGTGTTATCTGAAACAAGATGGATAGCCATGGTTTTGTACCCTGAAAAAAATACGTGTTGTTACAATAAATGCGAAATCCGTGCCAGAATAATCAGAATTAAAAACACAAATAAAAACAATAGGATATATCGTTGTTTTAATGATTAGGCTAGATATGTCAAAAATATGACTGTGCTTACCCGCCTTTTTTTGCCGCCTGAGACAGGGTAATGTCAAACCATTAACAACGATAACGGTCATAATTAATACCACGTTTCACTACCGCTTAAAGGGGATAACCATGCGCTTGATGCTGTCATTATGTGTCATTCTGTTTTCACCCGTAGTCGCACTGCATGCGGCTGAAGAAGGGAAATTGGGCGAGGGAATGGTCAACCCGGGTTATCATGAAAAACCCGACTGGTTTAAAAATTCCTTCCTGGATATTCGTGAAGACATTGGTGAGGCCACGGCCGATGGCAAGCGTGTCTTGCTGTATTTCTACCAGGATGGTTGTCCTTATTGCGCCAAGTTATTACAGGATAACTGGGGCCAGCGCCATATCACCGAGAAAACCCGGCAACACTTTGATGTGATCGCCATCAACATGTGGGGTGATCGGGAGGTCGTAACACTGGATGGCACGACCATGACCGAGAAGCAATTTGCGAACAGGCGCAAGGTGATGTTTACCCCGACCCTGTTATTTCTCGATGAGCAGGGCAAAGATGCGTTACGCATTAACGGCTACTATGCACCGGGCAAGTTTGAAGCGGCACTGGACTATGTGGCTGCCCGAAACGAGAAAAAAGTTTCATTTCGTGACTACTACGCAAAAAAAGCCCCGGCCAGCGTGTCGGGTAAATTACATGACGAGCCGTTTATCCTCAAGCAACCCTATGCACTGGATCAGTTGATCAGGAAAGATAAACCCTTGCTGGTCCTGTTTGAACAAAAGAAATGCCGCGATTGCGATGAAATGCATAAGGACATATTCAAGCGTAAAGAAACCCTGGCACAGGTGAAAAAATTCAACGTGGTACGCATGGATATCTGGTCGAAAGACAAGATCGTCTCGCCTGCGGGTAAAAGCATGACCATGAAGGAGTTTGCCAAGCAGCTGGATGTGAAATATGTACCTTCACTGGTGTTTTTCGATGGCGCGAGCAATGATGTTTTCCGCACCGAGGCTTACCTGAAATCCTTCCATATTCAGTCGGTGATGGATTATGTTGCATCGGGTGAATATAAAACCGAACCCAGTCTGCAACGCTTCCTGCAACGACGTGCCGAGAAACTGGAAGCGCAGGGCATTCACGTCGACCTGATGGATTGATTAAACCTGGTAGAGTTGTCCGGTAACCTCTTTACTGTCCGGGCCCATCAGGTATAAATAGGTAGTCATGATTTCTTCGGGGGCCGGGTTCATGGTCGGTTCTTCGCCCGGGTAGGCCAGGGCGCGCATGCGGGTACGTACCCGGCCCGGGTCTATGCTGTTAACACGTATCGAGGTATTACTCTCCAGTTCATCGGCAAGCACGCCCATCAGGTTGTCCTGGCCGGCTTTGCTGACACCGTAAGCGCCCCAGTAGGCGCGTCCCTGGTGGGCCACGCCGGAAGAGGTAAACAGGATGCGCGCATCGGTAGATTTTTTCAGCAGGGGCAGCAGCGCACGGGTTAACAGGAACGGTGCGGTCAGGTTTACCTGTAATACCTGTGCCCACATTTTCAGATCATATTGCTGAATCGGTGTCAGCGCCCCGAGAATACCCGCGTTATGTAACAAGCCATCAAGCCGGCCAAATTCTTTTTCGATACTGTCAGCCACTTGCAGGTAATCATCATAGCTGGCCCCTTCCAGGTCGAGGGGGATGATGGCCGGTTGCGGGCCACCGGCATCAACAATCTCATCATAGGTACGTTCCAGCTTGGGAATGGTCTTGCCCAGCAGGATGACGGTGGCACCATGGGCGGCAAATGTTTTCGCCGCAGCCTGGCCAATGCCATCGCCTGCACCGGTCACCAGGATAATACGTTCCTTCAGTAAACCCGGGGAAGCCTGGTAGTTGCTAATACGTTGTAAATTCATAACAGGATGATCATGTGGCTGAGAAAAAAGAGGCATGATTATACCTGTTGAGGGTGGCCGGGGCACGTGGCATTTTCGTGGCCTGACTGGATTTACAGGGACTCGGCGACCTGCCTGGCGCACTCGATGCCGCTTTTCACCGCGCCTTCCAGCGTGGCGGGGTAGCCGGTATCGGTAAAATCGGCCGCTAACCATAAGCCCTGTACCGGGGTGTGGTTCTCGGGACGGATAGCATCAATATTCATGCTGCATTGGAACGTGGCACGTTTCTCTCGAACGACAAAGCTGGAACGGGGTTTGGGCAGTGCGGGGAACTTGTAGGCAATTTCCTTGATGACCAGGTCAGCCAGTTGTTGGCGGTCCAGTTTCATGTGCGGGCCGCTGCTGCTGATGACCACCGACATTAACCCCGGCTGGTTACAAATACGCCGATCGAAAATCCACTGGGAATAGCTGTCAACCAGGCCGATCATGGGTTGAGGTAACTGCACGTCCCTGGGGTATTGCAAGTAAACGGTGGTTATCGGCTCAAACGTGAATTGCGATAACTTGTTATTCAGATCACCCAGTTGTGGGTGTGAGGCAGTCAGGTTGTGACAGTGATTGGGCGGCACGGCCAGGATGACATGCTTGAAGGCAAGATGCTTGTCACCAATGTTTAACCCGCTAACCCGGTTGTTCTCCACGGTAAGCCCGGTAACCCGCTGACCCAGGTGCAGTTTGGCATCATTGGCGTTTAAAAAATTGAGACAGGGATCGACAAACAGTTTCGACAGGGTGCTCGTTGAAAATAACAGGTCACTGTTTTTTCGTTTGTATAGAAAGCTGTCCTTTAATACGCGCAGAAAGGTCCTGGCCGAGGCTTTTTTGATCGGCGTATTGAGGATGGCCAGGCATAACGGTTCCCACAGCCACCGGGTGATTTCTTCATCCTGGCCGTGCAATCCCAGCCAGTCCTGCACATTGCGTTGATCGGCAATAGACTCCGGGTTTTGTAATAACTGGATGCTTAGCCGTGCAATTTGAAAACGATGTTTTAACGACATCCCGGTTTTTCCCAGTAGACCTGCTAACAGGTGTAAAGGGGCCGGGAAGTAGGGATTTGCCTGGAAATGTAAAGTTTGCGCGTTTTTGCCGATGAGTTGCAACGATAAAGGACGCCGCTCGAAGACCGTGTTGATATCGACTCCGACCGTATCAAGGATCGCCAGCACATGCTGGTAGCCGCCAATCATTAAATGCTGGCCATTATCCAGGGCAATTTTTTTTAACTGGATATCACGGGCGCGGCCACCGGCTGTGGTAGCGGCCTCGAAAAGTGAAACCGGTATACCCTGTTGTGCCAGTTTGACCGCGGTGGCCAACCCGGCCCAGCCGGCGCCAACAATGGCAACAGGAGATCGTTTTTGGTTCATAACGCTGTGTCAGTTCCCGTGGCGAAATAACTTATTCCAGAGTTCAAGGATATAGGTTTTCAATGCTAACCAGAATTTTCTGACCGGGGTGAGAACTATTCGATGTTTCAGCACGGCAAAGCCATCATTCGCCACTTCCATGAGCGTCGCCTGGTAAATGGCCGCCATCATCAGGCCGCAGCGTTGGGAATAACGATCAGAGGCGGGAAGTAAGCCATAGGCTTTCTGGTAGTATTCTTGCGCGCGTGTGGCCTCGAACGCAAGTAATTGCCGGAATTGCTCGGAATCCTGTTTTTGCAGGATGCTGTTGCGTGTCAAACCAAACCGTTCAATGTCCTCGGTGGGCAGATAGAGGCGCCCGCGCGAGGCATCTTCATGCACATCGCGAATGATATTGGTCAATTGAAAGGCGATACCAAGATTATGGGCGTAATTGAGAGTTTGCCTGTCCTGGTAACCGAAAATCTCGGCGGACAACAAGCCCACCACGCTGGCGACCCGGTAACAGTACAGGCTGAGTGCTTCGAAAGTATCGTACTGTACCTGGTCGAGATCCATTTCCATGCCATCGATAATTTCCATGAAATATTCCTCAGGCAGGTTCATGGTTTTTATATGCGGGAGCAGGGCACGCGTGACCGGGTGTTGTGGTTGTAGTTGGAATAAACGCTGGATTTCATCGCGCCACCATTGCAGTTTACGGCGGGCGATGTGTTCTTCCATATCGGAATCAACAATATCATCCACTTCACGACAAAATGCGTACAAAGCCGTAATTGCTTTACGTTGGTTTTTAGGCAGGAAAAAGAAGCTGTAATAGAAGCTGGAACCACTGCGCGCGGCTTTATCCTGGCAATATTGTTCTGGCGTCATCAATCGGCAATATGCGTTATAAATTCAATACAATATTGTATAGCTATTCATCGTCCAATCCTACCGTTAACGGCCAAACAGGGCTTTCCAGCTCATCCACAGCAGATCAGTCTTGTTCAGGCGCGGCCGGGCAAACAGGTTGCCGGGTTGTTGATAGAGATGTTGAGCGATGCGTGTTCCCCCCAGGATAACCAGGCGCAGTTCAAAACCAATGCGGCCCTTGAGGACTTTACCGAGTGGTGCACCGGCATTCATCAACTTCAAAGCACGATCCAGCTGTAAACGCATCAACTGCTGCATACGAAAGTCACTGAGTTTATGGCGCAATTGATCTTCCGTGACATGAAATTTTTCCATTTCATCCTGTGGCAGATAAATGCGATCATTTTCTTCCAGGTCCTGGCTGATATCCTGGTAAAAATTGATGAGTTGCAAGGCGCTGCAAATGGCATCGGACATGGCCAGGCTTTTATCATCGCTCTCACCGTAGAGATGCAACAGCAGGCGCCCCACCGGGTTGGCCGAGTAGCGGCAGTAGTCCATGACCTCGCCAAAATTGGCATAGCGATTTTTAGTCACATCCTGTTTGAACGCGGTTAATAGATCATGGAACAGTTGCACCGGGATGGCGTAATGCTGGATGACATCGGTCAAGGCGATGAACACAGGATCGTCCACTGCCTGGCCTGACTGTATTTTAACCAGCATTTCATCATAGTGCTCGAGCCTGGCCAGGCGCTGATCGGCTGCCAGGTTACCTTCATCGGCGAAGTCGTCGGCGGTGCGGGCAAACGCATAAATCACGCTGATCGGTTGACGGTAATGGCGGGGTAGAAACCATGAGGCAACCGGAAAGTTTTCATAATGGCTGCGGGTAATTTGCAGGCAATGTTGATAAGCGTGTTTCAGGTGAGCAGCTTGTGACATGGTGGATAAAAAAACACTTTTGCAATAGTATCGAGATGAATGTTATTGGGTATAATGCCATACAATGCAGGTTGTATGTGGCACTATTTACTAACAGCAAGACACGATGAGCGATCAAAAAGACGAATTAATCAGCGCCAACGCGGTTTGGCACCATGCCACTATTACCCGTGAGCACCATGAAAAACTCAATGGTCATCGTGGTGTGATTGTCTGGTTGACCGGGCTTTCCGGGGCGGGCAAATCGACCCTGGCCCATGCGGTTGAAGAAAAGCTCTATGAAATGAACTGCCATACCCGTGTACTGGATGGTGACAATGTCCGTCATGGTCTGTGTGGCGATTTAACTTTTTCCGCCGACGATCGCAAAGAAAATATCCGGCGTATCGGCGAGATGTCCAAACTGTTTCTCGAGTCAGGCATAATTACCCTGACGGCTTTTATTTCTCCTTTTAAAGAAGACAGGAACTTCGTGCGTAACCTGGTGGCGCATGGTGATTTTCTCGAAGTGTATTGTAATGCGCCACTTGAGGTGTGTGAGCAACGGGATGTGAAAGGCCTGTATGAAAAGGCAAGGCAGGGTATGATTCCCAATTATACCGGGATCTCATCACCTTACGAGGCGCCGGTGAATCCCGAGTTGATTGTCAATACCGGCACTGAAGCACTGGAAAAGAGTGTCACGCAGGTTATCGAGTTACTTGTGACAAGAAATATACTTACTGTATAAAATTAAGGGACTTCTGATTAATTCGTCATTCCCGCGCAGGCGGGAATCCAGTAAATTCAGAACCTTGGATTCCGGCTTTCGCCGGAAT
>JASFOS010000128.1:0-6214 GCA_050116415.1 Thioalkalispiraceae bacterium | reverse complement strand
ACAGATAGATCCGCAACACCAGACCGGCCAGGTCCAGGTGCAGGTCATTGACGATGAACCGCGTTACGAAATTACCCCGGATTGCGCTTATGATTTTATCGAGACCGGAACATTCCCTGCCTTAGCGGAACAAGGCATCCTGTATCACGGCACGCTTGGCCTGCGCAATGACGTTTCGCGAGACGCCTTTATCGAACTTGCCAAGAATCCTGGCCTGTCCACCTTTGTTGATGTGAACCTGCGTGCACCCTGGTGGCAGAAAAACGATGTTTACCACTGGTTGCAGCAGGCCCGCTGGGTCAAGTTGAACCAGGATGAGTTACGGTTACTGGGATTCACCGAAAATGATACTCAACAAGCCATGTCGGCACTGCTGTCACGATTCCAGCTTGAACAGGTTATACTGACACAAGGCGGTGAAGGTGCCAGTGTATTGACCAGCCAGGACGACTTTCACAACGTGGTACCGGCAAAACTCACCCACTTCGTTGATACCGTGGGTGCCGGTGATGCCTTCAGTGCCATTTATATACATGGCCTGCTGGCAGGCTGGTCGATTCCTGATTCTTTAAAAGTGGCACAACAGTTTGCATCAGGGATTATTGGTTTGCGTGGTGCCACCCCGGGCGATCCCGGTTTCTATCAAGCATTTGTCAATAACTAGGTTAGCTTGAAGCAGCATCAAGTATATTGGTTTAGCATTACCGGCTTTCGAGGAAGAATATGTACGAGCAGGTTTCCCATTCACTTCTGAATGATATTCTCAATAAAATCAAACCTGAAATATCAAAACAGGACCTACGTCATTTTTATACGCGACTGGGTGCCAACTTCTACGCCATTCATACCCTGCTTGAAAAACTCTACGGCAACCGCGAAGACTTCGACCAGCAAGTACAACGCCTGGTGGAAACCATGGCGCGCCAGTATATCGCGCGCCCTGAAAAGCTGCGTCAACTCGATATTGACAGGGAAAAGGATCATAACTGGTTTCTTAGCCAGCAATGGGTAGGCATGGCGTTATACAGCAACGGCTTTGCCGGTGACCTGAAAGGCGTCAATGAACGACTGCATTATTTCCAGGAACTGGGTATCAACCTGGTGCACATCATGCCCATTATGCGTTGCCCGGAGGGACACAGTGATGGCGGTTATGCGGTGAGTAATTTTCGCGAGATCGATCCACGCGTCGGTGACGTGAATGATCTAAGAAAGCTGGCCGATGACATGCAGGACCGCGGGATCCTTCTGGTGATGGACGTGGTGTTGAACCATACCTCCGACGAACATGTATGGGCGCAACGGGCACGTGCCGGTGACCCGGTTTACCAGGACTATTACTACACCTTCGAAAACCGCAACGTGCCGGACATGTTTGAACAAAGCATGCCGGAAATCTTCCCGGAAACTTCGCCGGGCAACTTTGTCTGGGACGAGCAGATGGGGCGCTGGGTGATGAGCGTGTTTAACAGCTACCAGTGGGATCTCAACTACAGCAACCCCGCGGTATTTATCGAGATGCTGGATGTCATCCTGTTCTGGGCCAACCAGGGTGCTGACATTCTGCGCCTCGATGCGGTGGCTTTCCTGTGGAAAAAAATCGGCAGTACCTGCCAGAACGAACGTGAAGCACACCTGATCCTGCAACTGCTCAAGGACTGTTGCCAGGTCACTGCCCCCGGTGTGCTGTTTATTGCTGAAGCGATCGTCGCCCCTGTCGAAGTGGCCAAGTACTTTGGCGAAGACGCGGTCATTGCCAAGGAGTGCGAAATTGCCTACAACGCCACCTTCATGGCCTTGCTCTGGGACGCGGTGGCCACCAAGAATACCAGGCTGCTCAAACAGGGCATCAAGAGCCTGCCGGTCAAACTGGAACGCGCCACCTGGCTCAATTATGTGCGTTGCCATGATGATATCGGTCTTGGCTTTGATGATTATGATATCGTGCTGGCCGGTTATGAACCCGCCAGCCACCGTAAATTCCTGATCGATTACTATACCGGCAACTTTACTGATTCACGCGCGCGTGGCCTGCCGTTTGCACAAAACAGCAAAACCGGTGACGCCCGTATCTCCGGATCACTGGCCTCACTGGTTGGCCTGCAATACGCACTTGAATCCGGTGACATCCCTGCCAGCGAGGAGGCCATCAAGGTCATCCTGTTGTTACACAACATGATCATGACCTTTGGCGGTATCCCGCTGTTGTATTACGGTGACGAACTGGGCACGCTCAATGATGACTCTTATCTTGAAGATCCCCATAAAATGGATGATACGCGCTGGATACACCGTCCCTACATCGACTGGGATAAGGCCGAACGCCGCAATAGCCCGGGTACCGTCGAATACGAAATATTCAGTGCGCTTAAAAGAATGATCGCGGTCCGCAAGGAAACCGATGTGTTTGCCGATTTCAACAACCGCGAATTATTCGATGTTGAAAACCCGCACCTGTTCGTGTTTGGCCGCTACAACCTGAACAAGCCCAGTGAACGCGTCCTGGTGGTTGCCAATTTTGATCGTAAGCCACAATCCCTCAACCTGGAAGAAGTCATGGGTTGGGAAAGTTTACAAAATGGTCGGTTTATTGATCTGTATACCGGCAGCAGTCCCGATATTTTTAAAAATACCCTGGTAATTCCCGGCTTCAGTTTTTACTGGCTGTGTGAAATGTAAATAACTGTCTTCAGGGTAAACTATTGTCATTATAAAACGTACCCACCAGTAGTTTACTTGCCCCCAGTATTAGCTCGAGCTTGTAACTTCCATTGGCCAGTTGTGTCGTGGGCAGGGTCATGTAAAAAATATGCTGCCCCTGCTTATCATTAATGCTCAGCTTTTTCGAGGTAACCAATACCCTGCCGCCGCTATCATACAACTCGGCCTGCAGCTGGGTTAGCGGCTTAAAGTTCTTGTAAACAAAGCCCACGTAAAGGACCTTATTTAACTTCAATGGCTGGCTGGTCATTTCTGCCAGCGATGCCGGCTTGCTGGCACTGAACGAAATTTGCGTTACCTTGGGTGAAGCAGCTTCGATAGCCTTATCCAGTTTATACTGCACTTCCTCGATGATCGGCGTTAAACCGAATTTTTCCTTGGCCGACTTGAGTATGCCTTCGGCTTTTTCCAGATCATTCTCTTCCAGGTAAATGCTGGCATATTCAACCAGGTGCTTTTCAATTTTCCTGAGGCCGGCACGTGCCACCAGGTTATTGGGGTTTTCTTTTAACACTTCACTGTATTTATCAAACGCATTATTGCCCGCTGGCACCACCAGGTTACCGGAACGGAACAAGGCTTCTGCCTGCTGGTTAAGCCTGTCATGCCGGTCCAGGCGTTCAACCCGGTCACCAATTTTCGCTTTCAGCGCCAGCAACTGCTTGTCATCGGCAGCCGCCAGCAACCCGGCATTCACAAATGCCAGGGATTGTTTCAACTCACCTCGCTCGTGATGATAGCTGGCTTTCCGATAAGCCAGATCGCGGATCTTCCGAATACCCTTTAACGCTTCCGGATGTTGTGGCGCCAGTACCAGGACGATTTTATATTCTGCCAGGGCATTGGCGCCCTGTGGCTCGGTCAGCACCTGTTGCGCCAGGTAATCCGCAGCATTGTCCAGATGCAGTTGTATGGTCTCGGCCTGGGCCAGGCGTGTTATCATGCGGTGAAAACGTGGCCGCTCGGCAACAGCCGGGAAACTTTGCTGTAGCTGGGTCACCAGCAAGCGTGCACGCCCCAGGTCTTTATCTTCCAGGGCTGCACGTATTTCATGGTGATACCACTCTTGTAATTCACTGACGCCATTACGTGCGGCAAGATCACCCGGGTTATTCTCTAATGCCTGTTTGTAATAGCTCGCTAACTCGAGCGCATTTGCCGGCTGCTGTTGCAGGCCGGCCTTCAATTGCTGCAACTTATCTGTAGCAGAGGATGGACTGGTCGCTGCCTGATCTTCAACCTGTTCCATGGCAGGTGGCTCGGGGTCCGTCGAGGGGGCGGCCGTCGCCACTTGTTGTTCACTTGCCGTCGAGCCGGTTTGCGCCGACATGGTTTGCTGTTGAGCGGGCGGTGTCGTAATGGCTTGCTCGCGGGTTGCCGGTGTTTCAGCGCTGGCGACTTCTGGCGGTTGCAGGGTTCCAGGTTTGGTAATCAGCTCGTACTTGACCAGCCACGGGATCAGTTGGGGTTGAACCTTGTCATCCCAGAACGTTAACACCATAGCCTGGTTGAAATAGGCCCACACCGAACCTGCCAGTAGCATCAATAACAAGAACAACCTGAACCTGGACCTGGGTTTTTGCTGTTGCCCGGTTTGCCGATCTTGGTATTTTTTTCGATCCGGATGGACCAGCGGCGGGATCGTAAACTGCGGCTCACGTGAAGCAATGATAGGTGTACCCGTGGTGCCGAGCCGTGTGTCTTCGTCCAGGATGGCATCACCTGCAGTGGTCGCCGCCTGCGGATCATGGATCACCCGGTTTTTCGCCTGCTTTGCACTGGCACGCGCATCCAGTACCGCGATCGCATTCATGTTCAGGTTATCCAGCGCCGCGATCAACTCGGCCGCACTCTGGTAACGGTGCGCGGGATTTTTTGACATGCAGGTATTGATGATCGGCTGGAACATTTCCAGCCCCGGCGGCATGGTCGGGATCGGGTCAGTAATATGCTTGATCCCCACCGCCACCGCGGTGTCCGCATCGTAGGGAAGACGACCGGCCAACATCTGGAACAGCACCACGCCGAGACTGTAAATATCGCTGCGGTGATCGACCTTGAGCCCCTTGGTCTGCTCCGGGCTCATGTAATGAGGCGTACCGATGACCTTGCCGGTTTTGGTGACGGTGTTGCTGACCTGGGTCATGCGCGCAATCCCGAAGTCCATCAACACCACGCGCTCGCCGTTATCATGCAGCATGATGTTTTCCGGTTTGACGTCACGGTGGATATAACCCTGCTTGTGGGCATAATCGAGCGCCCTGGCGACTTCCCTGATAATGCGAATCACTTCGCGCTTGGGCAGATCGTACTTGGCTTCACGCAGTTCCCGGCCGGGAATGTATTCCATGGAAAGGTAGTGGTAACCATCGTGGATACCCACATCGTAGACCGTAACGATATTGGGGTGCTGCAGGCGGCTGACAATCTGCGCCTCGCGCAGGAAACGCTGGGAAAACTCCTTGTCCTGCGCCATATCCGGCGATAACACCTTGATCGCCACATCGCGGCCAAAACTCTCCTGGACCGCAAGATAGACCGAGGCCATGCCGCCCTTGCCCAGCAAGCGCTTGATCTGATATCCGGGAATCTTGATGTTAAACGGTGTCGAGGCTGTTTGGTTCGTTTCTGTCATTCAGGCCAGCTCAATTATTCCTATGACGATCAATAAGATAGCGTATCTTAGCCCTGTCCGGATCTTTAACTATCGGCAAATTTATGAATCAAGTTAGCGTCCAGCTCCTGCCCTATATATACAGTGTGCCGGCCCGCAAGCATACTACAAAAACCACCAACCTAGGGATAACCCCAATACCAATACAGGCTGGTCATAATATCATCTTGTCTGGCAGCACTATATGCTAATGACCTGAATGGCTAGCCCCCCATCTGGCCTGAAGTACGTGGTTTTCAACGTCACCGTATAAAAATAAGTTAAAGCCACGCTAGTGATTGGCCAATAACTAGCGTGTAGATGAATTGCTGGCTGATCGATATCAGGTAACTTAAATAATAATAAAACCCGGGCTAAATGAAACATAATCAGCAAACTATACACATTATCGATGACGATCGTGCCTTTCGTAAATACCTGTCCGAACTGCTACAGCATGAGGGCTACCAGGTAAAAAGCTATCACTCTGCTGATCATTTTTTTGAGAATTTCAGCCACGATGGCATTGGTTGTTTAATTATCGATCTGCGCCTGCCTGGTATCAGCGGCCTTGACCTGCAACAGAAACTTTATAATAAAAATATCGATTTACCTTTCATCATGATCACCGGCTATGCTGATGTGCCAACCGCGGTACGCGCCATGAAAGCCGGGGCCATTGATTTCATTGAGAAACCGGTTAATTCGCAAGTCTTGCTAGAACGTATCCATAACGCCATCAATATACACCAGCACATCACCAAAACCTCCACGATCAAAAACCAGATTCTCGATTGCATGAAAACGCTTACCACCCGCGAGCATGAAGTTATGAACCAC
>JASFOS010000127.1:0-6286 GCA_050116415.1 Thioalkalispiraceae bacterium | reverse complement strand
CTCGCAGGATGGCGTGGTTGGCAAGCTCAATGTTCGCGAAGGCATGTTTGTCATGCCGCAGCAGGAAGTGATGTCGCTGGCGGACCTGTCCAGTATCTGGTTGCTGGCCGAAGTATTCGAAAGCCAGGCGGACTGGGTGAAGGTCGGCAATTATGCCGATGTTAAACTTTCCTACCTGCCGGGGCGTGAATGGGAAGGCAAGGTGGAATATATCTACCCCAGCCTCAACCCCAAAACCCGCACCCTGAAAGTGCGGTTACGTTTTGATAACCCGCAAGAAGCCTTGAAGCCTAACATGTTTGCCGATGTCACTATCTACGGTGGCGCACGCAAGAACATCATCATTATTCCACGCGAAGCGTTAATTCGTACCGGCAAGGAACAACGCGTGATCCTTGCCATGGGTGAGGGGCGTTATCAACCGCGTAATGTGAAAGCCGGGATTGAAGCCGGTGACTGGGTGGAAATCGTTGAAGGCCTCAGGGAAGGTGAAACGGTGGTCACCTCCGGCCAGTTCCTGATTGATTCCGAAGCGAGCCTGAAAGCCAGCCTGCAACGCATGATGGATACTGATGACCAGCAAGATCATTCCATGCAGCACATGCAGCCGGAAAAAATTATCGGCAAGGGGACGCTACGAGAAATACTGCCCGCTGAGCACAAGCTCAACATGAGCCATGATCCTATCCCGGCACTGGGTTGGCCGGACATGACTATGTATTTCAAGGTCAAACCGGAAGTATCACTTGAGCGTTTTAAACCGGAACAAACCGTGGAGTTTGAACTGGAACAAGGTGATGACGGTTACGTGATCAAAAACATGAAACCGGTTCAATAAGGAGAGTGACTGATGATTGCCAAGATTATCGACTGGTCGCTTAACAACCGGTTCCTGGTTTTATTGCTGACCGCCATCTTGATCGGCTGGGGGCTTTACTCGGTCAAGAACACGCCACTGGACGCGATACCCGATCTGTCCGATGTGCAGGTGATTATTAAAACCACCTACCCGGGCCAGGCGCCACGCGTGGTGGAAGACCAGGTGACCTACCCGTTAACCACGGCCATGTTATCGGTACCCGGTGCGGTCACCGTGCGCGGTTATTCGTTTTTTAATGATTCCTATGTCTACGTGATTTTCAAGGACGGTACCGATCCCTACTGGGCACGCTCACGGGTACTGGAATACCTGAGCCAGGTGACAACGCGGTTGCCGCCCGAAGCCCGCCCGGCACTGGGACCGGATGCCACCGGGGTTGGCTGGGTGTATGAATACGCCCTGGTCGACAGAACCGGCAAGCATGATCTTTCCCAGTTACGTTCGTTACAGGACTGGTTCCTGAAGTACGAGTTACAAACCGTAACCGGCGTCTCCGAAGTCGCCACCGTCGGCGGCATGGTCAAGCAATACCAGGTGGTACTTAACCCGGACCGCCTGCGCGCTTATAACCTGCCGTTACAAAAAGTGCGCATGGCCATCAAGAATGCCAACCAGGAAGTCGGGGGTTCGGTGATTGAAATGGCCGAAGCCGAGTACATGGTGCGTGCCACCGGTTATATCCAGCAGCAGGAGGACCTGCGCCGTATCCCGCTAGGCGTCAATGAAAACGGTACCCCGATCCTGTTGAAAGATGTCGCGGAAGTGCGGCTGGGACCGCAGATGCGCCGCGGAATTGCCGAACTGGACGGCGAAGGCGAGGTAGTCGGTGGCATCATCGTGATGCGCTACGGCGAGAACGCCCTGAAAACCATTGAGGGTGTTAAAGCAAAATTACAGGAACTGCAAAACGGCTTGCCCGACGGCGTGGAAATTGTCGAGACCTATGACCGTTCCTCACTGATCATGCGCGCGGTCGATAACCTTAATGGCAAGTTACTGGAAGAGTTTGTCGTGGTGGCGCTGGTGTGCGCGGTGTTCCTGTTTCACATGCGCTCGGCACTGGTGGCCATCATCAGTTTACCGATTGGTATTCTGACCGCGTTTATCATCATGCATCTACAGGGCATTAACGCCAACATCATGTCGCTGGGCGGGATCGCGATCGCCATCGGCGCCATGGTCGATGCGGCGATCGTGATGATCGAGAATGTCCACAAGCATATCGAGAGACAACCGCTCACCGATGAAAACCGCTGGCGCATCATGCGTGAAGCAACCATGGAAGTGGGACCGCCGCTGTTCTTCTCGTTGTTAATAATAACGTTAAGCTTTTTGCCGGTGTTTACCCTGGAAGCCCAGGAAGGTCGCCTGTTCGCGCCGCTGGCGTTTACCAAGACCTATGCCATGGCCGCCGCGGCCGGTTTATCCATTACCCTGGTGCCGGTATTAATGGGTTACTTCATTCGTGGCCGTATCAAGCCGGAACATGAAAACCCGGTGAACCGGTTGCTGATTAAAATCTATCAACCGTTTATCCAGTTTGTACTGGTAAAACCCAAACAAGCCTTAAAGATATCAGCCGTTGTTGCTATTACAATAATTATTCCAATGGCAGGATTTACAGCGTTTCTTTCACCATTAAAGTGGCCTGCACAGATTATTGATGTAATGAAGTCTGAGGTAAGTTCTGAAGATATCACATATAGATATATAGAAACTATAAGTGGTCTACAGAATGATATTAACAACTCATGGAGATCTTGGTTTAGTTGGGATAGTTCAGGAATTATAAGAAATTTATCAATGGGTGTTGGTTCAGAGTTTATGCCCGACCTGGATGAAGGTGACCTGATGTACATGCCCACCACCTTCCCCGGTGTGTCGGTGGGCAAGGCACAGGAGCTGTTGCAACAGACGGATAAATTGATAAAGACCTTACCGGAAGTGAAGCGCGTATTCGGTAAAGTGGGGCGTGCGGAAACCGCCACTGACCCGGCACCGCTGACCATGATCGAAACCACCATCCTGTTAAAACCACGGGATGAGTGGCGTGAAGGCATGACACTGGACAAGCTAAAGGACGAACTTAACCAGTTGATCAAATTCCCTGGCCTGACCAATGCCTGGGTGATGCCGATCAAGACCCGTATCGATATGCTGGCCACCGGTATTAAAACCCCGGTGGGAATTAAAGTATCCGGGCCGGATCTTAACGTGATCCAGGATATCGGTAAGCGTATCGAGGAAGTGGTGCAGCAGGTGCCCGGTACCGTGTCCGCCTATTCGGAACGCACCGCCGGGGGACGTTATGTGACGGTGGATATCGATCGCATTGCTGCCTCGCGCTTTGGCCTGAACATTGCCGATGTGCAGGCGGTGGTGAGCACCGCGGTCGGTGGGATGCAGGTCTCGCAAAGTGTTGAAGGCCTGGAGCGTTACCCGATTAATGTCCGTTACCCGCGCGACGTGCGTGATTCGGTCAGCAAGCTGAAAGACCTGCCCATCGTCACCAGCACCGGTGCACGTATTCCGTTATCGGAGGTCGCCGATGTGCGCGTCGAAATGGGCGCGGCGATGATCAAGAGTGAAAACGCCCGCCCCAACGGCTGGACCTTCGTGGATATCAACGACCGCGACCTGGGATCCTACGTGGCCGAGGCGCAACGGGTAGTGAGCGAACAGGTCGAACTGCCGGCCGGGTATTCCATAGCCTGGTCAGGCCAGTATGAATACCTGGTGCGGGCCAAGGAACGCCTGCAGGTGGTGGTGCCGTTAACGCTGGTGATTATCGTGTTACTGCTTTATCTCAACTTCCGCAACATCATCGAGGTGCTGATCATCATGGGCACCTTGCCGCTGGCGTTGGTGGGCGGTTACTGGCTGCTCTACCTGCTGGGCTACAACATGTCGGTGGCAGTGGGCGTCGGCTTCATCGCGCTGGCCGGGGTGGCGGTGGAGATTGGCGTGGTGATGCTGGTGTATTTAAACCAGGCTTACCAGCGTATGCTGTCTGAAGCCGCACCCACGAATATCGAGCGTTTGCGCCAAGCGGTGATCGACGGCGCCTTGCTGCGGGTGCGCCCCATCATGATGACGGTGGCGGCGATCATTGCCGGTTTACTGCCTATCATGCTGGGTAGTGGTACCGGCTCGGAAGTGATGCGTCGTATTGCCGCACCGATGGTCGGCGGCATGGTCAGTGCCACCTTGCTGACCCTGGTGGTGATTCCCGCGGTGTTCTTTATCTGGAAGCAGCGTGCACTTAAAGGAACAGGATCATGAAGCATACACTATTATTATTTGTTATGGCCCTGCTGCTCAGTGCCTGCACGGAAGACGAAACCGTGCAAGCCGGTCGAGAAGCAGATACACCCAGGCCGATCAGGAAGATGGACTTTGCGCAAATCAGCCGGGGTGGAACGTTATTCCAGCAACACTGCGCGGTCTGCCATGGCAGGCAGGCCGAAGGTGCCCCTGACTGGCAACAAATGGATGCCAATGGCAAGTTTCCACCCCCACCGTTGAATGGCTCCGCGCATGCCTGGCACCACCCGCAGCAGGTGCTGGTCGATACCATTAAAAATGGCACGGTTAAACAGGGGGGCAACATGCCGGCATGGAAAGACAAGTTAAGTGATGAGCAAATAAATGCTATTATTGCCTGGTTCCAGTCCAAGTGGTCAGACGAAATTTATTCCGCATGGTATGTAAGGGATCAGCATTCCCGATAGTTTGTAACAATATTCTTTTCAGGAGAGATTCAATGTACGGTTTTAGCACCAAGTTTAATGGCAGTTATGAAGATGCAGTAACCCGGGTTACTGAAGAATTGCAGAAGGAAGGCTTCGGCGTGCTGACAGAGATTGACGTCAAGGCGGTGATGAAGAAGAAACTGGACCTGGACAAGCGCCCCTACAAGATCCTGGGTGCCTGTAACCCGGTGCTCGCCAACCAGGCGTTAACCGCTGAGCCTGATATCGGCTTGTTATTGCCCTGCAACGTGGTAGTGCGTGAAGAGGAAGACGGCTCGGTAACCGTGGCCTTCATGGATCCCGCGGCGGTACTGGATTTAGTACAGCAGGAAGGTGTGCATGAACTGGCCGGTGAAGTGAAAGCTAAACTGGAAAGAGTAAGGGATGGCCTGAACGCGTAAACACGTTCTTAAGTCGTTAACGCTCTATTAAGCCTGCGCCATACTGGTGCGGGCTTTTTTATTGACGGGGCATAGGGTTCTCGTGATTCCGGAAAATGATCGGGCTGGATTCCCGTTGATGCGCGAATGACATCTTTTCAGGCGGTATCCCGGGCAGGTTTTTGTCTGTTACCGATCGCTACTGTCTGATATCAGACAGACCGTTTTGCTGAGTTATTGCCAAGTGCCTGAATTTTATAGCCCCTAATACTGGCATGCTGCTTGCTCTTAACCGGGTAATAGTTAGCGGAAAGTTTTTACTTACCACGTACTACCTCTGTTTATGCCGCCGTCTTCCGGCGGCAGTTTTTTATTAAGACCTGGCGTCATGTCACCGGTTAGTCATCAGAAATGCATGCGATCAATGGTATAGTCGTTCCCGGGCCTCGTTTTTCAGGTACCGCGGGTATTCACGGGCATTGGCCAATGATGGGACGTATCGGTTTACGCAACAAAAACAGGAACAGGAATAAAAGCATTGCGAGCGCAGTTGGCATCGCGTTGCTGATTCATGGTATTGCCTGGTTTTACTGGGAGCCCATACAAAAGGTGACGGCCCCGCAAATACCCGACTGGGTAAACATCACCCTGGTGGCCGGGTTTGAAGAACAGCCGATAAACAAACCCTCACAAGTTAAACCCGTCACGCCGCCCAGGCCTGAGCCCGTTCCGGTCAAGCCACCCGAGAAGAAGCCGATTACCAAACCGCGGCAGGACGTGGCGCCAATAAACCCGGTGGAGGACAAATCACCGCAGCGCGACGTTGAGGATGATAAACCGGCGGCAGCCAGTACGTTTATCGAGGCGGACAGTCGGCCGTTTGCGCTGGATAATCCCAAACCCGTTTACCCCTCGTTTGCCCGGCGCCGGGGTATGCAGGGCGTGGTCGTGCTACAGGTAAACGTGAGCAAGCAAGGTACGGTCACCGCTATCCATGTCATGCGCAGCTCCGGTTACCGACTCCTGGATGTCGCCGCCCTCAACAGCGTCAAGCACTGGCGCTTCATGCCGGCGCGAAAAGGTGATCAAAGCGTGGCTTCCTCCGTGCAGGTTCCGGTTCGTTTTATATTGAACAACCCCTGATCGATTGTTCCATATCAGACAGTGGTGTTTGCTAACGTGCACCATTCTCAAGCGGTTAACGTGCAAGTCATTGATTTGACTTGACTGCGTAATAGGCACGCCAATTGCAACAGGATTCCGAATATTAAATT
>JASFOS010000126.1:0-6408 GCA_050116415.1 Thioalkalispiraceae bacterium | reverse complement strand
CACTGGGCGTGATTTCGCCTAACCAGGAACCGCGCGCCACCCTGCACATGACACAAATCATCGATATGATCGAAACACTGGTGGACAAGGGCTATGCCTATGCGGCCGATAACGGTGATGTGTATTACGATGTCAGCAAGTTCGAAGGCTATGGCAAGTTGTCCGGCAAGCACCCGGAAGATTTGCGTGCCGGGGAACGCATCGCGGTGGATGAAGCAAAAGATGACCCGCTGGATTTCGTGTTGTGGAAAGCCGCCAAGCCGGAAGAACCCAGCTGGGATTCGCCCTGGGGCAAAGGGCGTCCGGGCTGGCATATCGAGTGTTCCGCCATGTCGACGCATTGCCTGGGCCATCATTTCGATATTCATGGTGGTGGTCTAGATTTGCAGTTTCCGCATCATGAAAACGAGATTGCCCAGTCAGAAGCCGCTACCGGCGAGCAATTTGTTAATGTCTGGATGCATAACGGTTTTGTGCGGGTGGACGAAGAAAAGATGTCCAAGTCACTGGGTAACTTCTTTACCATTCGTGATGTATTGCAAAACTATGCGCCGGAAGTGTTGCGTTATTTCATTTTAACCAGCCATTACCGGAGTCCATTAAACTATTCTGACAAACACCTGGACAATGCCAAGAGTGCCTTGACGACCCTGTATACCGCATTACGTGGCATGGATGAGGTACCGCCACGGGCAGATCGAAATAATCCTCTCAGCCAGCGTTTTTATGCGGCCATGGATGATGATTTCAATACTTCGGAAGCCCTGGCGGTGTTGTTCGAAATAGCAAAAGATATTAATAAATTGCGCGATACTGATGTATCTGCAGCACAACATGCGGCGGCATTATTAAAACACCTGGCCAGTATTCTTGGTCTTTTGCAGCAGCCGGCGGAGAACTTTCTTAAAGCCGGGGTGGGTACCGAAGAACTTGATGATGAAGCCATCGAACAATTGATTGCGAAACGTAACGAAGCGCGTGCCAACAAGGACTGGGCAGAAAGCGATCGGATCCGCGACGAGTTGAAAGAGCAGGGCATCATCCTGGAAGATGGTGCACAGGGTGTAAGCTGGCGACGGGCCTGATTGTAAGCAGGACTGTCTTGATACCCTGTTAAATTATAAGGTGGAACGGAACCGTCCGTTACTGCACGAGGCTATATTTTTATAAAGACCATAACAATACAGGAGTCAGGGATGTTATTGCGAAAATTTATCTTGATGTCATTGTTGTCTGGACTGATGTTACCTGTCGTGGCGCAACAGCTGAAGGAGGATAACCTGCACGTGCGCACCTGGAACCAGTTTGCCCAGGATATCCTTTCATTTCACAAGCAGCGCATCAAACAGATGGACATCAGGATCAAGAAGCGCGCCGGCGGCTATTCACATTTGCCTGAATTCTACATTGAAGAATCTTTTTATGATGACGGGCGCCTGGTTGCCACCATTACCTGGGAAAAAGAAAACCCTGAACAGTTACATACCATCGAGGTGTTTGTTCACGATGACAAGGGCCGCGTGATACGCGATTATGCCGCAGCTTATTTACCCCATTACCACAATGCACCAAACCAAACGCTGATTAGCTTGCATAACTACAGTAACGGCCTGCACGCATTTCGTAGCTTTGATGCTTCCGGTTACCGGATCATTGAACGGTGTACCGGTACTTACAAGGGCAAAGACGTTAATTTCATTCTGGATGAAGATGAGATCGCCGAGGCACTCAATGATACCCACCAGAACACCGGTATCATGGTGACGGACAAGTATAAAAACTGTTTTGGTGATTTACCGCAGGATGTCGGGGAGTATACCAATCCTCAATAAGGGCTAGCCATGTAGCTCATCGGCAGCATCGGTGGTGTTCTGTAACAAGGTGGCCACGGTCATCGGCCCTACGCCTCCAGGCACCGGCGTGATCCAGCCGGCACGTTGTGCGGCGCTAGTGTATTCCACGTCACCGACCAGCTTGCCCGCTTCGGTACGGTTGATGCCCACGTCGATAACGATGGCACCGGGCTTAATCCACTCACTTTTCACGATGCCGGGTTTCCCCACAGCCACTACCAGCAGTTCGGCGCGACGCACATGCTGTTCAAGGTTTTTGGTAAAACGGTGACAGACGGTTACCGTGCAGCCGGCCAGTAATAATTCCAGTGCCATGGGGCGCCCGACAATATTGGAGGCGCCCACAACCACGGCATCCATACCTTTTATCGTTTCAGCGGTAGACTCCAGCAGGGTCATAATACCGCGAGGCGTACAGGGGCGGAGTACCGGCATACGTTGCGCCAGCCGCCCGATATTGTAGGGATGGAACCCATCAACATCCTTATCCGGGTTAATTCGCTCAATCACGGCTTCCGTATTGAGATGGTCGGGCAGGGGTAATTGAACCAGGATACCGTCGACATTTTCATCGGCGTTGAGTTTATCGATTAGCGCCATCAGTTCATCTTGCGAAGTGCTACTGGGCAAGTCGTAGGCGAATGACTGGATACCGGATTCTTCACAGCCCTTGCGCTTGTTGTTGACGTACACCTCGGAGGCAGGGTCATTGCCCACCAGTACCACCGCCAGGCCCGGCGCGCGTAACCCCTTGCTGAGTCGTTGCTCAACGCGGGTTTTCACCTGTTGTCTTAGTTGGGTGGCAATGGCCTTGCCGTCAATGATGTGTGCACTCATAGCGTTCATTTTTCGGATGTTATAAAAACCCAATGATCGCATGTTGTCAGACTGCCGCCAAGTAGCTTAAGAAATGCCCGAGATGATTGACGTGAGGCCGGCTGGCGCGTATTATCCCCGCCTCAAATTGTTGTGGGCCTTAATTTTCAGACACAGCAACGAAATCGGGGTATAGCGCAGTCTGGTAGCGCGCCTGCTTTGGGAGCAGGATGTCGGGAGTTCGAATCTCTCTACCCCGACCAATTTCTAGTGTGTGGTAGGATTGAATCCATGCGCCCGTAGCTCAGTCGGATAGAGCAACGGCCTTCTAAGCCGTGGGTCGCAGGTTCGAATCCTGCCGGGCGCGCCAATCTTCTTGCGGGTTGGCAAAGAAGATGAATTTAGCCTGATTCCAGCAGGATTCGAACCTGCGACATGTCGAATCAGCGCGGTTTGACAACACAACCCGAGGTTGTGTTGAACGTTGCCTAGCAACGGCCCGCAAGGGTGAGGCGTAAGCCGAATCATCCTGCCGGGCGCGCCATTTACTTTACCAGTCAATGGTGGCTATAGCTCAGTTGGTAGAGCCCCGGATTGTGATTCCGGTCGTCGTGGGTTCGAGTCCCATTAGCCACCCCATTTTCCCCGCCAGGCCCGGAACCGTATTTCCGCCTGGCTTGAGTCGCAGCATCCCGGTGTCTTCACTCCTGGTCTTTGAATATCAACGTTTTTCTGGCCGCTGCATTGCGATGATACGAGGCTTTCAGGTATGCTTCGCCTGCTGATGAAGCGTCGGGGCATTAGCTCAGTTGGTAGAGCAGGGGACTCTTAATCCCTTGGTCGAAGGTTCGAGTCCTTCATGCCCCACCACATGACCTTCCCGTTTCGCCTATATCATCAGTCCCTGATATAATAGGCGGCACGTTATAAATTTAATGCGGATGTGGTGAAATTGGTATACACGCCAGATTTAGGTTCTGGTGCCGAGAGGCGTGAGAGTTCGAGTCTCTCCATCCGCACCATTTTTCATATTTTGCTATAAGTATCTGATTTTAAAATTATTTTAGAGGTTAAACTCATGCAAGTTTCTGTAGAGTCCGGTAATGGCCTGGAACGCCGAATGACAGTGGCGATTGAAGAAGATCGTATTTCTGACGCGGTAGAAAAGCGCCTGAAAGACATGACCCGTACCGTAAAGATGAATGGTTTTCGCAAAGGCAAGGTGCCGCTGAAGGTCATCAAGCAACAATACGGCTCACAGGTGCGTAACGAAGTCCTGGGTGAAGTGGTCCAGTCCAGTTTCTACGAAGCCATTCAGCAGGAAAACCTGCGCCCGGCCGGTCTGCCATCCATTGATACCAAGGATTCCAAGGATGGCGAAGGTCTGGAGTTTACCGCGACTTTCGAAGTTTATCCTGAAGTAAAATTGGCCCCGCTGGATAAGGCAACCATTGAAACCGCCACCTGCGAGATCGCGGATCAGGATATCGATGAAATGATTGATACCATCCGCAAACAAAATGTGGCCTTTGAAAAAGTAGATCGCGCCTGTGAGAACGGTGATCAGGTCAATATCGACTTCACAGGCTCTGTGGATGGCGAAGAATTCGAAGGTGGCAAAGCGCAAGGGCATAGCCTGGTGCTGGGCCAGGGCAAAATGATCCCCGGTTTTGAAGAGGGTATTGTCGGCGCCAAGGCCGGTGAAGACATTACCGTTGACGTGACTTTCCCGGAGAACTACCAGGCCGAGCAGCTGGCAGGTAAGCCTGCCCAGTTTGCAATCCATGTGAACAGTGTTGAAGCGCCGGTCTTACCGGAAATTGACGCCGAGTTTGCCAAGAAACTGGGCGTGGAAGACGGTGATCTGGACAAGATGCGCGAGGAAGTGCGAGCCAACATGGAACGTGAAATGCAACAGCGTCTCAAGAGCAAAAACAAGGAAGCGGTGATGAACGCCCTCATCGAGGCCAATAAGATTGATGTGCCTGCCGCGTTAATTGACAATGAAGCCCAGGCATTGGCACAACAAATGCAACAAAACCTGCAGGCCCAGGGCGCCGGAAACCAGTTCCCGATAACCCCGGAAATGTTCAAGGAACAGGCAGAGCGCCGCGTGACCCTTGGCTTGATCATGTCGGAAATGGTTAAAGAACATGACATTCAGGTCGATGATGATAAAGTAAAGGCAATGGTTGAGGAAATTGCTCAGCCATATGAACACCCGGATGAAGTGGTGAAATGGTATTACGCCGATAAACGCCGTTTATCTGAAGTCGAATCCATGGTGTTTGAAGACATGATTGTTGACAAGGTGTTATCTGAAGCCAAGACTAAAGAAAACCAGGTTAATTTCAAGGACTTAGTGACTCCTGAAGCAGCCTGATAACCCTAAAGGATGAAGTTTCGTGACCGATAAAATAGCTAACAATGGTTGGAATGACCCCATGGCACAGATGGTGCCGATGGTGGTGGAACAAAGTTCCCGTGGTGAACGTGCCTACGATATTTATTCACGTTTGCTGAAAGAACGCGTGATTTTCCTGGTCGGCCAGGTCGAAGATCATATGGCAAACCTGATTGTTGCCCAGTTATTGTTCCTGGAATCAGAAAACCCGGATAAGGATATTCATCTTTATATCAATTCACCCGGGGGCTCGGTAACCGCAGGGATGTCCATTTACGACACCATGCAATTTATCAAGCCGGATGTATCCACCATGTGTATTGGCCAGGCCGCCAGTATGGGCGCCGTATTACTGGCCGGTGGTGCAGAAGGCAAGCGTTATGCCTTGCCTCACTCACGGACCATGATCCACCAGCCATTGGGTGGTTTCCAGGGACAGGCCACGGACATCGAGATCCATGCCAAAGAGATCCTGGAAGTCAGGGAACGTTTGAACAAGGTGCTTGCCAAACATACCGGCCAGCCCATGGAACGCATCCAGACGGATACCGACCGCGACTTTTTCATGGGCGCGGAGGAATCGGTCAAGTACGGCTTAATCGACAAGGTTATGGGCTCGCGTGAAAGTGAATAATGCGACCGGATTCATAGCTCGTCGGGCTTAATTACTATAATTATCAAGGGTAATTATTGCCGAAATCGGACTTGAAAATTCCGGCAAAACTGCGCATGGTATAGGTGTGTAAAAGCCGAATTCGAGCATCACCAGCAAAGGTAACAGAGGACGAAATATGAGCGACGACAAGAACACCACAGGCGGCGGAGATAACGGCAAGCTCCTGTATTGCTCTTTTTGTGGCAAGAGCCAACACGAAGTTCGCAAGTTGATTGCAGGGCCCTCAGTCTTTGTTTGTGATGAATGCGTAGAACTGTGTAACGATATCATTCGTGAAGAGGTGCAGGAACAGCAAACCTCGGTAAGCGGCAGTTCCTTGCCTACGCCTCATGAAATCAAGGATATCCTCGATGAATACGTCATTGGTCAGCAGCGTGCCAAGCGCGTGTTATCAGTTGCGGTGTATAACCATTACAAGCGACTGGAAACCGGCCTGAAAAAAGATGATGTTGAGCTGTCTAAAAGCAATATCCTGCTGATTGGTCCTACCGGTAGTGGTAAAACCCTGTTGGCGGAAACTCTGGCGCGCCTGTTGAACGTACCATTCACCATTGCCGATGCGACCACCCTGACCGAAGCCGGTTACGTGGGTGAGGACGTGGAAAACATCATCCAGAAGCTGTTGCAAAAATGTGATTACGATGTCGACAAGGCCCAGA
>JASFOS010000125.1:0-6461 GCA_050116415.1 Thioalkalispiraceae bacterium | reverse complement strand
GTATCGCGCTGGACGGCACTTTCGTCAAGCTGGTTAGCTGGTATGACAACGAGTACGGTTACACTTGTAACATGATGCGTTTCGTTGAGCATGTCGCAGCTAATTAATCCAGGTTTGGATTATTAACGCAAAGGTCGCAGAGTCGCAGAGTCGCAGAGATCGCAGAGGGTTATATTTAAATTCTCCGCGTTCTTTGCGTCTTTGCGTTCTTCGCGTTTTAAACAATAAAGAGCTATTCGCTAAGTGGCGGTTTTTTCTAAAACTTAGCTAATAGTTTTTAAAATTTTGAAATTCTTCTAGGAGTTACAACATGTCTTTTATCAAGCTGACTGATCTTGATCTGGCTGGCAAGCGCGTTTTGATCCGCGCCGACTTAAACGTACCTGTTAAAGATGGCAAGGTAACATCTGATGCGCGTATTACAGCATCAATGCCTACTATCGAACACTGCATGAAAGCCGGTGCCAGGGTAATGGTGATGTCTCATCGTGGCCGCCCTGAAGAAGGCAAGGCCGATGAAGAAAACTCAATGGCACCCATCGCCGCCGACATGTCTGCCAAGCTGGGCAAGGAAGTACGCCTGGTCAAGGATTACCTGGACAACGCCCCCGAAGTTGCCGAAGGTGAGTGCGTTCTTCTGGAAAACGTGCGTTTCAATGCCGGTGAGAAGAAAGACGACGAAGCACTGGCGAAGAAATATGCTTCACTGTGTGACGTATTCGTGATGGATGCCTTCGGTACCGCGCACCGTGCTCAGGCTTCAACGCATGGTGCCGGTAAATTCGCACCGACTGCCTGCGCCGGCCTGTTACTGGCCGAAGAGCTGGATGCCTTGTCCAAGGCCCTGGCCAACCCGGCGCGTCCGATGGTGGCTATCGTCGGTGGTTCAAAAGTTTCCACCAAGCTGACCGTACTGGAAGCGCTGTCTGAGAAAGTGGACCAGCTGGTTGTCGGTGGCGGGATTGCCAATACTTTCCTGAAAGCCGCCGGTCACCCGGTGGGTAAATCGCTGTGTGAAGATGACCTGGTGGATACCGCCAAGGCACTGATGGAAAAAATGAATGCCCGCGGCGCAAGTATTCCTATCGCTACCGACGTGGTGGTTGGCAAGAACTTTGATGAGAACGAACCGGCGGTACTGAAAAAGGCCGATGAAGTGGCTGATGACGAAATGATTTTTGATATCGGTCCTGATTCTGCCAAAGAACTGGCGGACATTATTGCCAAGGCCGGTACCATTGTGTGGAACGGTCCGGTTGGCGTATTCGAGTTTGACCAGTTTGGTGAAGGCACCAAGACGATTTCCATGGCCATTGCCAATGCTGATGGTTTCAGCCTGGCTGGTGGTGGTGACACGATTGCGGCGATCCAGAAGTATGATATCTACGACAAGGTGTCCTACATTTCTACTGCCGGTGGTGCTTTCCTGGAATACCTGGAAGGCAAGACCTTACCAGCCGTTGCCATGCTGGAAGAAAGAGCCAAGTAACAACATGTGCTACGCGGAAGCAGGAATTCTGCGTAGCTTTTTATATACAGGCGAATTGTCGTTACTTGCCATTTGAGGTTGAATATACTTATTTATGAGACGAACTAAAATCATAGCTACACTGGGCCCGGCAACAAGCGATCCAAAAATGCTCGACAAGATCATTGAAGCTGGTGTTGATGTAGTTCGCGTCAATTTTTCTCACGGAACCCCGGAAGAACATATTGAACGCGCCGAACAAATGCGTAACCGCGCACGTGCCCATGGCCGCCAGGTTGGTGTGTTATGTGATCTGCAAGGCCCTAAAATTCGTATCGAAAAATTCAAGGACGGTAAAATAAACCTGGTTGAAGGTGAAAACTTTATCCTTGATACCGCGCACGATCCCCTGGCAGGCACCCATGAACGGGTTGGTATGGCGTACAAGAACCTGCCGGAAGACGTCAATCGAGGTGACACGCTGTTGCTCGACGATGGTCGTATCGTTCTTTGGGTTGATAGTGTTGAAGGTACCTCGGTCAATTGCCGCGTAGTGCAAGGTGGCGAGCTGTCCGATCGGAAAGGGCTCAACAAGCAGGGTGGCGGCTTATCTGCGCCGGCTTTAACGTCAAAGGATCGTGAGGATATCAAAACCGCGGCCGCCATGGACGCGGATTACCTAGCAGTATCATTCCCGCGCACGGCTGATGATATTCATGAAGCACGTGAGTTAATGCGTGCCGCGGGTAGCCATGCGGCCATCGTGGCCAAGATTGAACGTGCCGATGCCCTGGACAAGATCGATGAAATTCTTGAAGCCACCGACGTGATCATGATTGCGCGTGGCGACCTGGGTGTGGAAATCGGTGATGCGGCGTTACCACCGGTACAAAAAGATTTGATCCGTAAAGCACGTCGCATGAACAAGGTGGCAATTACCGCCACGCAAATGATGGAATCGATGATTTATAGCCACATTCCAACACGTGCCGAAGTGTTCGACGTGGCAAACGCGGTACTGGATGGTACTGATGCAGTGATGTTATCGGCGGAAACGGCGAGCGGTAAATATCCTGACAAGGCGATTGCCGCCATGGACCGCATCTGCATCGAGGCAGAGAAATCACGCCAGGTAACCAAGTCGGATCACCGCATCAATACTGAGTTCAAATTGATCGATGAAGCAATCGCCATGGCAGCGATGTACACGGCAAACCATCTGGGTGTAAAGGCTATTGCGGCACTGACTGAATCAGGCTCGACGCCATTATGGATGTCGCGTATCAGTTCCGGTATTCCTATCTATGCCTTGACGAGCCATGTTGAGACGCGTAGAAAGGTGACTCTGTACCGTGGTGTATACCCGGTCAGTTTTGAGGTTAACACTAAAGATCATGCGGAAATTAACCGTGAAGCCATCGATGAATTAACCCGGCGCGGTACAGTCAGGGATGGTGACCTGGTCATTATCACCAAGGGTGATTTAATGGGTGTCCTGGGCGGCACTAACGCGATGAAAATTGTTCGGGTTGGCCAGATGGAAGCCAATTCGGGATAAGACATTAACTGTTTATTTATTGTAAGTATTTTAAAAAACTAACTTGGGAAGGAGGTCAAACATGGCCCTTATTTCACTTCGTCAACTACTGGATCATGCTGCTGAAAATAGCTATGGCATGCCAGCGTTTAACGTAAACAACATGGAGCAGGTGCATGCGATCATGCAGGCTGCTGATGAATGCAACAGCCCGGTTATCATGCAGGGTTCAGCCGGCGCGCGCTCTTACGCGGGCGAACCGTTCCTGCGTCACCTGATTACTGCGGCCCTGGAAATGTACCCGCATATTCCTGTGGTTATGCACCAGGATCATGGTTCAGAACCAGCCGTATGTCTGCGTTCTATCCAGTCTGGTTTCTCATCGGTGATGATGGACGGCTCACTGATGCCGGACATGAAAACACCTTCAAGCTATGAATATAATGTTGATGTAACCGCCGAAGTTGTGAAAATGGCTCACGCGGGTGGTGTCTCAGTAGAAGGTGAACTGGGTTGCCTGGGTTCACTTGAAACCGGTGAAATGGGCGAAGAAGACGGTCACGGTGCCGAAGGTAAACTGGACATGGACCAGTTGCTGACGGGCGTCGAAGAAGCGGCTGACTTCGTTGAAAAAACCGGCGTTGACGCATTAGCTATCGCTATCGGTACTTCTCACGGTGCCTACAAGTTTACCCAGGAGCCAACCGGTGAAATCCTGCGTATCGACCGCATCAAGGAAATTCATGCACGTATCCCTGATACTCACCTGGTTATGCACGGTTCATCTTCAGTACCCCAGGACTGGCTGAAAATCATCAACGATTTCGGTGGTGACATGGGCCAGACTTACGGTGTACCTGTTGAAGAAATCCAGGAAGGTATCAAGTCTGGCGTACGTAAAGTTAACATCGATACTGACCTGCGTATGGCATCTACCGGTTCTATCCGTAAACACCTGGCAGAAAACCCCAGCAACTTCGACCCACGTAAATTCCTCAAGGAATCTACCAAGGCGATGAAAGAAATCTGCAAGGCGCGTTTCGAAGCCTTCGGTTGTGCTGGCAATGCCGACAAGATCAATCCAGTTTCCCTGGAAAAAATGGTCGATTTCTACAAGTAAGCTGATTTTCGGTTTAGTTGAGAAACAGCAAGGCAGGTCTTTTGACCTGCCTTTTTTTATGTCTTTAACTTATTGAATTATCGATATTATTTACAATTCTAAAGTTCCGTTGAGAAATGACGTTATCATAATATAAGTGCGCTGTTCTTTTTCTACTACCAATAGAGGTGTAGTCATGCGAAAAGTCAGACATCTCCGAAATCGTCATCAGCTCAAGGCACGCTCGCTGCCAGCCAGCACTACGTTAATATCGTATTTGCTTCCAGTCGTATTGCTCTTGTTACTATGGGCAACCAGTAGCATGGCGAAAACAGGCACAACTAAACCTTTCATTAGCCTGGAACAGTCACTGGTATCACAAGGCCTGTTTGCCAACAAGGACATACTGCAACAGCAGTTTTACCGGGCGATGGCAGCTTATGAACAGGATGAATATCATCTTGCCAAAAGACTGTTATTGCCGCTGGCACAAAGACGTCATACCGAGGCTGAATTTTACATGGGGATGATGTTTGATATGGGGCTCGGGGTAGCAAGGAAACCGGAGCAAGCTGCCCACTGGTACAAGCGGGCGGCAAACAAGGGTTATCACCATGCCCAGCATAACCTGGCAGTGGCCTATGCCAATGGTGAAGGTGTACGCCAGGATTTCGAAATCGCCTTGCATTGGTGGGAACGCGCTGCACGCCAGGGCAATACCGATTCTCAATACAACCTGGGCATTATCTATGCGACGGGTAACGAGAAAGTAGACCGTGATCTGCGTGAAGCGGAGAAATGGTGGCGCAAGGCAGCTATCAGCGGCGATGCCATGGCGCAGTATAACCTGGGTGCGCTATATGCCAATGGTGAGAAAAAGGTCACCAGTTATTGCGAGGCGATTCGCTGGTGGAGAGCATCAGCACGTGCGGGCCTGGAGCAGGCGTTGATTGCGATCGAGGTTTTAAAGGCGAGGCCGGATTATCATCCTTGTTGATCGGTTGGTTGTTGATTTGAGAAACCGCTGTTGTGACAGCGGTTTTTTATGGCGTTAGCATTCTAGTGTAGTTTTCGCCCTGCTGGGCGAGGTACTTTTGTTTCGTCAAAAGTACCCAAAACCATTGCCCCTGGTGTCATGCCTCGCAAGGTTTTTCCAACCGTTGCTTCGGTTCCCTGCGCCTCTCAATCAAAATGGGCACTCGCGAACTCGCGCTATGCTTCGCATCAAGTCGCGCTCAAACATGCGCTCGCTATGATCCCATTTTGCTTTGCGATGCTCGGCTTATGACACAAAGGGGCATAACCCACTCGAACAAGCTAAGTGCTACCTGATAATTCATCAATACCCTCTAATTGGATCAAATCCCCTTAGGTGCAGCCGAGCATGATAAGTGAAGGAGGAAGTTGACCGAAGCGAAATCAAGCCGTGGGGTGTCTTTTTCTTACGTCTATTTCTTTTGGACAAGCAAAAGAAATAGACCTGCCGCCGGACAGCGCCAGAATAAAATTAAATACATTAGAGCGTCCGCTATCGGCTGCGACTTCAATCGGTCGACGCAACACATTGGTTAAACATATACGCAGGCGTCTTAAATTTCAACGTTTCCCGTGGACGCTCGTTAAGCTCTCTTGCCACTCTATTCAGTGTTGCCTGAGAGTGTACCGATAAATCAGTCCCTTTAGGAAAATACTGACGCAGTAAACGGTTGGTATTTTCATTGCTTCCACGTTGCCAGGGACTTTGTGGATCACAAAAATACACCTTAATATCGGTTGCCAATGTAAAACGTTGGTGATCAGCCATCTCTTTGCCTCTGTCCCAGGTTAACGATTTATAGAGTTCTGTTGGTAATTTATGCGCGTGTTTGATTAACGCATTAATCACCGTTTCCGTATCTTTGCTTTTCACTCTTACCAGCATGACATAACGACTGTAACGCTCAACCAAGGTGGCAATATAACTGTTATTGGAACCTGCAATGAGATCACCTTCCCAGTGGCCAGGTACTGCACGATCTTCAACTTGTGCAGGTCGTTCACGGATAGATACTGTATTGGCAATTTTGCCGAGGCCTTCCTGTTTTGTGCTGTACTGCTTTGAGCGGCGTATCGCACGCTGAGTACGTAAGTACTGTTGAAGCTCTTTTTTCAGGGCTCCACGGGCTTGTATAAACAATGTTTTGTAAATCGTTTCGTGTGACACCTGTTTAGCCTCATCATCAGGGTAGGTATCTTTAAGCCAACCATCGATTTGTTTTGGCGACCAGTTCTTCTTGAGTTTTGCTACCACAAGTCGTTTTAACATCGGGTGTATCGCTAGTTTACAGGATTTAGGACGATGAGCACGCTCCCAGGCT
>JASFOS010000124.1:0-6466 GCA_050116415.1 Thioalkalispiraceae bacterium | reverse complement strand
TTTCAATCTTGCCGGGGCGTTTCATGGCTCTCAGTACAGCAGGGCTGGCATGCTGCAGGGGCATATCCAGGTAAGGCAGAATTTTGCCCTCGGCCATCAACGGGATCACGTCTTCCACGTGTGGATAGGGGTAGACATAGTGCAGGCGTACCCATACACCCAGTTCGCCCAGCGCCCTGGCCAGGTCGGTCATGTGGGTTTTGAGGGGTCGCCCACCCCAGAAGCCGGTCTGGTTCCTGCTATCCATGCCGTAGGCACTGGTATCCTGCGAGACCACCAGCAACTCGCGGGTGCCGGCGTTGACCAGGTTTTCGGCTTCCTGCATGACTTCACCAATGGGGCGGCTGACCAGGTCACCGCGCAGATCGGGAATAATGCAGAACGTACAGCGATGGTTACAGCCTTCGGAGATTTTCAAATAGGCATAATGCTTGGGCGTGAGCTTGATACCGGTCCCGGGTACCAGGTCCATGAATGGATCATGCGGCTTGGGCAGGTGGGTATGGATTGCCTGCATTACTTCAGCGGCGGCATGCGGGCCGGTGACGGCGAGCACGTTGGGGTACTGGGTTTCAATCAGCCCCTCGCGTGCGCCCAGGCAGCCGGTGACGATCACTTTACCATTTTCATCCAGGGCCTCACCGATCGCTTCCATGGATTCTTCCACCGCGGCGTCGATAAAGCCGCAGGTATTCACCACCACCATTTCGGCCTCCTCGTAACTGGAGGTAATCTCGTAGCCTTCAGCACGAAGCTGGGTGAGTATGTGTTCGGAATCAACCAGCGCCTTGGGACAGCCGAGGCTGATAAAACCGACGCGAGGGGCATGTTTGGAAGATGGGTTCATGGAAGTTCACTACTAAAACAGATGAGGTGGTCAGTTTACCACGAATTGGTGGTTATTTATTCACCCTGCCGACATGTAATGCGACCGGCCAACGCACATCACGCGCTGTTTGTGGTTCAGGCCAGGCGCTCGCCAGTTGTTCTGCCAGCAACACCAGCGGGTCTTCGCCATACTGGTCTCGGTAATAGTGTACCGCTGACCAGGTACCGAGATAGCCGAGTAGCTGGGGCAGGGTCCAGCGGGCACCCATGTGAAATTCCGGGTTGGCAATCCGCTCGAACGGAAATGCCAGCGAGGTGTAGCCACGGGTAATATGCTGGCGCCCTTCAGGCCAGCAGGCCCCCACGGTTTCATCATGGAAGCCTTGTATCAGCGTATCGATCTCGGTACTGATGTTGAACAAGCCGTAACACCAGGCCGCAAACACGCCACCTGGTTTCGTCACCCGCTTTACTTCCGGGTAGAAGTTATCGAGATCAAACCAGTGCAGGGCCTGGGCCACGCTGACCAGATCAAACTGGTTATCGGCAAACGGACTGTGGCTGGCTTCACAAACCTGGTAATGCACTCGCTCGTTGGCTATCGCGTTGGCAACTTGTTGGGCACTGGCATCGGTGGCCTCGACACGTTGATAAAAAGTTGCCAGGCTGATCGCCGCCTGGCCGTTGCCGGTGGCGCAGTCCCAGGCCAGTTCGTGTGCTGTTGTTAACGAACTTAAATATTCAAACAGTTCAGGCGGGTAGCGGGGGCGAAAGCGCGAGTAATCTGCCGCCTGGCGGGAAAAGTGATCGCTAAAGCTCATTGCCTGCATTCAAGAGGTAGGGTTGGCGCACCTGCCTGATCACCTTAAGCCGTTCGTGCCGGATGGCTTCGGCGATGGCGGGGCCTTGCAGACCTTGTTCGACAAACGGTTTGGCATCGATTTTGGCGGCGGCGGCAAATGCTTCACGATAAATTTTCGGCTGATCAAATTGCGCATCTTCATAGCCAGGTCGGCCGCGCGAGTCGGCCTCGCAGGCCACCAGGAACTGTTCGAAGCGTTGCGGGCGGCGAAACGCGTCCAGTTTCTCCAGGGTATCGAGGAAGGTAGCATTGCGCATTTCCGCGGCGCGATGATAATGCAGGTGATAGCGGGTAACGATGATCGCCAGTTCGCGAAACGGGTTGGGAACCTTGAGGCGATCACACAGGCTTTCAACCAGTGCCACGCCACGCTCTTCGTGTTCAACATGTTTGGGCCATTCGCTTGGCGGGGTGATACCCTTGCCCAGGTCATGGACCAGGGCGGCAAAGCGAACTGCCGGGTCATTGCTCAAGCGTGCCGCCTGGGTGAGCACCATCATGGTATGAATGCCGGTATCGATTTCCGGGTGATACTTTTCCGGTTGCGGTACCCCGTACAGGGCGTCCAGCTCGGGAAAGATTTTTTTCAGGGCACCGCAATCACGTAATACTTCGAAAAAGCGTGCCGGTGTCTTTTCCGACAAGGCGTTGACGGTTTCCTGCCAGACCCGTTCGGGCACCAGGGCATCGACTTCACCGTTCGTGACCATTTGCTGCATCAGGGCATTGGTTTCTTCGGCGACCACGAATCCCAGTTCGGCGAAACGCGCAGCAAAGCGGGCCACGCGTAGAATGCGTACCGGGTCTTCGGCAAATGCCGGCGACACGTGACGTAAAATACGCTTATCCAGATCAGCTTTGCCATGGTAGGGATCGATCAGGTTGCCATTGACATCTTCCGCCATGGCATTGATGGTCAGGTCGCGTCGTTGCAGATCTTGTTCCAGGCTGACATCGGCCGCGGCATAAAACGAAAAGCCGGTATAACCGGGCGCAGTTTTGCGTTCGGTGCGCGCCAGTGCATACTCTTCTTTTGTTTCGGGATGCAAAAAAACCGGGAAGTCTTTGCCGACAGCCTGGTAGCCAAGATTTTCCAGTTCCGCCGGGGTGGCACCCACCACGACCCAGTCCTGATCCTTGCTTTCCAGGTTCAGATACTTGTCACGTACGCAGCCGCCAACTTTATAGACTTCCATGTCAACATTGTAAACCAAATCGTGATGACGAATAACGCCTTTTAATGACTGCCTTGGTCGCGGTGAGCGCGTTGCCGGAAGTCATCATAGCGTTGGCGGCAGGATTGGGCCTTCAGGTAGCGTGGTACGACCGCTTCGATGGATGACGGTGTGATATTGAAAACAGTTTTCAGAGTTTCACCGTTATCCTTGCAGATACTGTCCACCTGCATGGAACGATAATTGTCGCGCGAGAAAGGTTTGCCAGGTGCATACTGGAGCAGGTTCGCCTGCAGCAATGATGTCCACTTGCCTAACGCGATGATGTGACGTTTGACTTCGATGCTGCGTGCAGTAAATTCCAGTAGTTGTTTGAGGGTGTAATTTTTCGGGCCACACAGGTCATAGCGTTTACCGTAGGTGCCAGGATCATTGATACTTTTAACCATCGCGCTGGCAACATCTTCCACGTATACCGGGGCGAAGCGCGCGGTACCACAGGCAATGGGAAACAACAGTGGCAAGCGAAACAGCAGGCAGGCAAAGCGGTTAAAAAAGCTGTCACCGGGGCCAAAGATGACCGAAGGCCGGAAACTGGTTACTTCCAGGTGACGGGCGTTATGCACCAGGTCTTCCGCTTCGCCTTTGCTACGCAAATAGTAACTGGGACCCTGTTGGGCATCCGCATTCAGGGCGCTCATGTGTAACAGGCGTTTTACCCCCTTGGCCTGACAGGCTTCAACAACTTTCTGTGCCAGTTCCACGTGGGCATGATGAAAACCACGACCGTTATCGCGCTTTTCATTGAGGATACCCACCAGGTTGATGACGGCATCCTGATCGGTAAAATATTTTTGTAACAGGCTGGTGTCATGAATGTCACTGGATATAACTTCGACAGTGGGTAGCACCAGTAATTCGCGGTGACGTTCACGGTGACGGGTCAGCACACGTACCTTGAAACCCTTGCTGGCCAGTTGACTGACCAGGTGATGCCCAACAAAACCTGTTCCCCCTAACACGCATATGTTCTTAATCATGACATGACTGCCTTATTGTTATGTAATAGTTCTGATTGTATACAAAAAAACCATGTTTAAGCTAATGGCTAATAGCCGGCCAAAAATTGAAACACAGTCTTGATAACACGTCTATACTATTCATTATCAAGCATTTTTTGGTAGCTATTAAAAGAATAAGGAGAGATTATGAGCTTTACGGTGATCAATCCCAGCACCGGGGAAACGCTTAAGGAAATTCCGGCGTGGGACAGTGCCCAGGTTGAAGAGGCGCTCAGTGAAGTTGCCAGCGTCACACCGGAATGGGCGGCTACGCCGATTGATCGCCGCAGTATGTTGATGCGCAAAGCGGCTGAAGTATTGCGTAACAACAAGGAAGCCTATGCGGCCACCATCACCGAGGAAATGGGCAAGCTGATCAGGGATGCACGCGCCGAGGTCGAAAAATGTGCCAGTGTGTGTGACTATTATGCGGAACATGCCGCCCGCTTTTTGCAGGATGAACCCATAGAATCTGATGCCAGTAAGAGCTACGTGGCTTACCTGCCAATGGGGACGGTACTGGCCATTATGCCGTGGAACTTCCCGCTCTGGCAGGTGTTCCGCTTTGCCGCACCGGCGCTGATGGCGGGTAATACCGGGGTGCTGAAGCATGCCTCCAACGTTCCGCAATGTGCGTTAATAATCGAACAGGTGTTTATGGAAGCGGGTTTTCCCAGGGGGGTGTTCAGGGCACTGATGATCAAGGCGGCCCAGGTAGAAAATGTCATCAAGGATCACCGCATCCACGCGGTCACCTTGACGGGCAGTGAACCAGCAGGCCGACAGGTGGCAGCGACCGCCGGCTCGGTGCTGAAAAAAACCGTGCTGGAACTGGGTGGTTCAGATGCCTTTATCGTGCTGGAAGATGCGGACCTTGATGAAACCGTAAAAAATGCCGTGATTTCGCGTTTCCTCAACAGTGGGCAGAGTTGCATTGCGGCCAAGCGCTTTATCGTGGTGGATGCCATCGCCGAAGATTTTGTCAGTCGCTTTAAATCGGCCACCGAAGCCCTGCACATGGGTGACCCCATGGATGAAACGACCAGCCTGGCGCCCATGGCACGTAGCGACCTGCGTGATGACCTGCACGCCCAGGTCAAAGACTCGATTGCTGCAGGGGCGGTCGCGGTGACCGGGTGCGAGCCGCTCGAAGGTAAGGGCGCTTTCTACAAGCCTTCGATCCTCGACCAGGTCAAACCGGGCATGCGTGCTTACCATGAAGAATTATTTGGTCCGGTGGCGATCGTAATTCGTGCCCGTGATGAGGCTGATGCCCTGCATATTGCCAACGACTCACCTTATGGTCTGGGAGGCAGTATCTGGAGTAAAGACACCATTCGCGCCGAGCAACTGGCACGCAATGTCCAGGCCGGTTGTACCTTTGTGAACGGTTTTGTAAAGAGTGATCCGCGCCTGCCCTTTGGCGGCATCAAGAATTCCGGTTACGGTCGCGAGCTTTCCGCGCATGGCATCAAGGAGTTTGTTAACGCCAAGACCATGTGGGTGAAGTAGTCTGACCCGTAAGCCGCGTGACGCGCTCACCGTTTTATCGCTACCGTTTCTTCAGGCTTTGAATAGCAAGTAACTTCCTGCTGTCAGCATGAAACCGCCCGCTGTCTTTCTGGTGGCATTCTCGAACTGGTGGCGCCTGGCCAGAGATGCAAGCTTTGTGGCGGATAGTGCGTAGATTACCTTTATTCCACCCACGGCAACCACCGTTACAAGGAGTATGATGAACATATCTGCTGCTTGAAGTGATGCCAGGTCAACATAGATTGGCAATAAACTGGCATAGAAAAAAATAGCTTTTATATCACCCAGGGTTAGAAAAAAACCGGCCAGAAAACTCGTGATAACACTGTGTTTATTTTCGATTGCTTCTGCTGTTACCAGGGGTTTACTTTTCGCAGTCAATAATGTGAGTCCCAGCCAGAGCAGGTAAGCAGCGCCCAGGTATTTTATCACCACGAACAGGTTGCCCAGTGTTTCAGCGATAACCGATAGTCCAAGTATGGCCAGCACGATGAAGAACAGGTCACCTATCACAATTCCGGCGGCAACCGCAAAGCCATTCACCATGCCTAGAGTCGCCGAGCGCGTCACAACCAGTGCTACGCTTGCACTGGGTAATGCGGCAAGCATGGCCAAAACTCCGAACAGCGTAATTGTTTCAATAATGCTCATTTATTTGTCTGAAAATGCGGTATCAAACCTTGAGTGGTTACGGGCAGCCTGCATCAAGTATAGTTCGTATTAATTCAGCATGGCATTTATATGTAATGGAATTTTTGCCAAGCCAATCAACATATAAAATAGTTCAAATTCCAGTTAGACTAATAACATGCAGCCTGCTATCGAACCGACACTCAAACGCAGTATCTCGTTACCACTGGTAACGTTTTACGGCATCGGTACCATCCTCGGTGCCGGTATATATGTGCTGGTGGGCAAGGTGGCCGGTGAAGCCGGTATGGCAGCACCGCTTGCTTTTTTACTCGCCTCATTACTGGCCGGGTTTTCGGCGTTTTCCTATGCCGAGT
>JASFOS010000123.1:0-6475 GCA_050116415.1 Thioalkalispiraceae bacterium | reverse complement strand
TGGCAGGCTTGGGCTCAGGTGACGGCTTCGGCTTGGCCTGGCCCGCTATGTTGAACGACCAGTCCCGGGGACGTTGCCTGACCCAGTCACTGTAACCGCCGACGTATTCCCTGACCCGGTGATCACCTTCGAACACCAGCAAACTGCTGACCACGTTATCGAGGAAACTACGATCATGGCTGACCAGGATCAGGGTACCTTCAAAGTTGGCCAGCAGTTCTTCCAGCAATTCCAGGGTTTCCATGTCCAGATCATTGGTCGGTTCGTCCATCACCAGCATGTTGGCGGGCCGGGTAAACATTTTGGCCAGTAACAGGCGATTACGTTCCCCGCCCGACAAGGTTTTCACCGGCGCATTGATTTTTTGCGCCGGAAACAGGAAGTCACGCAAATAACTGATGACGTGACGGGACTTGCCGTTAATGGTGACCGTTTCCTTACCGTCGTTGATATTGTCCAGCACCGACTTGTCGAGTTCCAGGTCGGATTGCTGCTGATCGAAATAGGCAACCTTGAGCTTGGTACCGATATTTACCGTGCCGGATTGCGGCTGCAACTCGCCCAGCAGCAAACGTATCAGGGTGGTCTTGCCCGCCCCGTTGGGGCCCATGATACCGATACGATCACCACGCAGGATGCGGGTGGACAACTGCTTGATCACCGGCTTGCCGTTGAAACTGAATGACACGTCCTCCAGTTCCGCCACCAGCTTGCCGGAACGATCCGCTTCGTCCAGGTTGAGCCTGACCTTGCCTTGTTGATCGCGGCGCTGGCGCTGTTGTTCGCGCAATGCTTTCAGGGCCCGGACCCGGCCCTCGTTGCGGGTACGGCGCGCCTTGATACCTTGCCGAATCCAGGCTTCTTCCTCGGCCAGTTTCCTGTCGAACCTGGCACGCTGCTCGGCTTCCACCGCCTCGCGCTCTTCTTTCTTTTGCAGGTAATGGGCAAAGTCGCCCGGCCACGAGGACAGCATACCGCGGTCCAGTTCAATAATGCGCGTGGCCAGTTTCTGTAAAAAGGTCCGGTCATGGGTGATAAACAGCAACGCGCCCTGAAACCCTGACAGGTATTCCTCCAGCCAGCTGACCCCTGCCACATCCAGGTGGTTGGTCGGTTCATCCAGCAACAACAAGTCCGGGTCGCTGACCAGCGCCCGTGCCAGTAACACGCGGCGCTTCAGGCCACCGGAAAGACTGGCCATCAAGGCATCGGCCGGCAAGTCCAGCCTGGAGATGACGCTTTCCACCTTTTGTTCCAGCAGCCAGCCGTCAGCCGCTTCCAGCTGATGCTGTAAATCCGACAGCTTCTGCACCTGCTCGGCACTGCTGTTTTGTTCCAGGCTATGGGCGACCTGGTGATACTCGCTGATCAACTCACCCAGTTCCGCCAGGCCACTGGCCACCACCTGGAATACGCTGGCTTCACCGCCGCTGGGTACATGCTGTTCCAGGTAGGCGATGCGCAGCCCGTCTTTCTGCCAGACCTGCCCGTCATCCGCAGTATGCTGGCCACTCACCACCCGTAACAGGCTGGATTTTCCCGCCCCGTTACGGCCTACCAGGCAGATGCGCTCACCCTTGAAAATATCCAGGTCGACATGATCCAGTAACGGCTTGTCACCAAAACTCAGGCAAACATCGCTTAATTTCAAAAGGGGACTCGAACTGGACATAAATTACTCGTTTTTTCAGCAGCTTAGCGACAGAACTTGAAGCAAAAAAAACCTCAATCTACTCAAGTTCCCGGCTTCGCTGCCGCCATACTATTGGTAAGTGTTTGCCATGAACAGGCAATCTCTGAATATCAGCGGTTTTTTAATAATGGCGCCTATTATGCCTGATGGAGTAGGTCTCAGTCAGTTTATGACACCAAAATTTCTCAATAGCTTGCGCGGGCGCTATGCGCTGGTCACCCTGTTTCTTTCCGCACTGCTGCTGGCGGGAAGTTTCTTTGCGCAATACAACCTGACCCAGAGCAGGGATACCGCCACCGTAAACATCACCACCCGCAACCAGCTATTACAGTACAGCCGGCATATCCGCACCACCATCCGTGAACACCATGAATCACTGGTACTGTTTTTGTTAATGCCCAATGGCCAGCATTCCACGGAATATCTACGACTCGCGCTTGAACAGGCGATCAAGTATACCGAGCGCCTGGCCCAGCATCCCTGGGTTGAAAAACACAACAAAAGCGACGAACTCAAACAGTTGCAGCAGGAACTGCATAATTACGACCAGGCTGTTCATGAGCTGATTAAAATACGCAAGGACCCGGATCAACAATACCCTTCCATGGCCATTGCCCGTAATTCCATGCAGGGTATCAGCAACACCGTCAACAACGCCCTGAGCATCGCCCTGCGTGAAACCGTCGACGAATCCAACAACACCCTCACCCCGGTCTATCATCACTTCATGCAGCTACGTCATCACTGGCTACAAATGATTGCGATGTTTCGTATCTACCTGGCCAACAATATTGGCAGCTATGACCTGGAGTCGATTCCTCTACAGGAAAAAGCCATCCGGACACTCCACCAAACCATGCGCGAAAACCTGGACGCATTGGCCAGGCTCAGCCAACAAGACAAGCTGGGCTTCCAGGCAGAAGACAGTTTGAATATCCTCCAGCAAGCCCATAAAACATGGCTCGGCTATTACATGCAAATCATCAATTTACATCGCAGTGAAAACTGGCGCGCTGACGTGGCAGCCATCAGGGAGCGCCTTGAACCCCATAACGAAAAAATCTGGAATATTTTGCAATCGCTGGATATCGCGATCGAGTCGTCCGGCAACAGCGATGTGAATAACCTCGCCCAGATTGCCGAGAAACAGGTCGCGGTATTGTGGCTCCTGACCTTGCTGGGCCTGGTCTTCCTGTTTATTGGTTTTTATTTTCTTGAATACCTGGTATTGCGCCCGATTGCCAATGTTTCCCTGGCCCTCAAACACGAAGCCATTGGTGATGAAGAAGACAATATTATTATCCACAGTAACATCACCGAAACCCGTAACCTGGTCGATGCTTTTGATGAAATGCGCCAGCAAGTCCATCAACGCCAGGAACAGCTCGAGCACCAGGCACTGCATGATGCTCTGACCGGGTTGGCGAACCGCACCTTGCTCTATGACCGTTTACAACATGCGATTCGTACCTCGCGAAGGGAAAACCAGAAGATTGCCCTGTTGATGATCGACCTGGATCGCTTCAAGGAAGTCAACGATACCCTTGGCCACCAGATCGGTGATGCCCTGCTGGTCGAGATCGGCCAGCGCCTGGTGGAAACCTTGCGTGAAGCGGACACCGTGGCGCGGCTGGGCGGTGACGAGTTTGCGGTTTTACTTTCTAATACCAACGAAGAAGAAGCGCATTATATTGCGGAAAAAATTCAACAAGCCATTGCCCAGGTATTTCATGTCGAGGATATCAAGCTGCATGTTAAGTCGAGCATCGGCATCGTGTTGTATCCCAAGCATGGTAATAATGCCCAGGCCCTGCTGCAAAAATCCGATGTCGCCATGTATGTCGCCAAGCGTAACAAGCTTGGCCAGGCCGTATATAACCCGGAACACGATCAACACAGTGTCGGCCGCCTTGCCCTGATGAGTGACCTGCGCAACGCCCTGCAGGAAGACCAGCTGGAATTGCATTTCCAGCCCAAGGTTGCATTGGCCACCAACGATGTAATTGGTTTCGAGGCGCTGCTACGCTGGCGGCACCCGAAATACGGATATGTCTCCCCCACCAAAATCATCCCGGTGGCCGAGCAAACCGGGGACATTGGTGCGGTTACGCAATGGGTCATTGAAAAATCATTAAACCAACTCGAGGCCTGGCAGCAACGTGATATCGTGACCAATATTGCCATTAACCTCTCCATGTACAATCTTTATGACAGCGTCCTCATCGACAGGATCACCGAGTTGCTTCATGAGCATATAACACTGTGCCATCATCTCACTTTCGAGATCACCGAAAGCGCCATGATGGAACAGCCGGAACAGGCAGTCGAAGTCATCAGCCACTTCGACCGGCTCGGGGTCCGCATTGCGATTGATGATTTCGGGACCGGTTTTTCCTCGTTGTCGTACCTGAAGCGCTTGCCGGTGGATGAACTGAAAATCGATAAATCCTTCGTACTTGAAATTCACAATGATGATAGCGATGCGGTAATTGTGCGTTCAACCATTGACCTGGCCCATAACCTGGGACTGGAAGTGGTTGCCGAGGGCATTGAGAATCAGGATATTCATGACATCTTGACGATCCTGGGTTGCGACCATGGCCAGGGCTATTATATTTCTCATCCGCTGCATGCCAGCGAACTGGAACAATGGCTTGAGCCCGGGCATATTAAAATCTCGGAATAGCCCTTATTACTTACTGAAGCAACATGACTTTTATGCTATGTTTCATGGGCTATGGACGAACAGCAGCAGCAAATACTTAGAAACAAAATTGACGAGTTAAAACTCGAGCATTTTGACCTGGATGATGTTGTTCGCCGCCTGTCACTTGATCCAAGTGTTGACCAGTTACAAATTCGCCGACTTAAAAAGCGGAAATTAATGCTCAAAGACGCCATCGCCAGACTGCAGAGCAAACTGATCCCTGATATCGAAGCCTGATTAGCCTGACTGTTATGCCAAGCCCAGAAAAAACCGAGGCCTTACTGCTGATATCTCCCGGTTGTGTGCATTGCCCGGTGATGATGTCGCACCTCACCACGCTGTTAAAAGAAGGCGCCCTGAGTAAACTGCAAATTCTCAATATCCAGGACTACCCGGAAATTGCCTCGGCCAATAATGTGCGCAGCGTTCCCTGGCTAAAACTGGGCGACTATACCCTGACCGGTTCACAGAGCCTGGCGCAAATACGTAACTTGCTGCAACAGGCCAACAGCGAACAAGGCACCCGGGCTTACATCGAACAACAGCTGGCCGAGGGTGAGCTGGACAAGATCCTGGACGAGGTCCGGCAACATCCAGAATGGCTCAACGTTGTTATCGAGTTGCTGGCGGACGAGGACACCGCGATGCAGGTCCGGCTCGGGATTGATAGCATCATGGAGCAGATGGCAGGTAGCGAAGCTTTGCAGGCACAGGTTGAGGCGCTTGCTGAACTGGCGCAACGCACACACCCTTCACGGCTGGCGGATATCATTTATTACCTGGGCCTTAGCAAAACTCGCCGTGCCATTCCCTATATCGAACAGTTCTTGCAGCATGACAACCCGGATATTGTTGAAACCTGCAAAGAAGCATTACAGGCGATCCAGTCGGCACAATAACCATGACGCGTGACAAGCAGCAGACCTGGTTTATCTATATATTAGAGTGTAACGACCAGACGTTTTACACCGGGGTGACCACCGACTTGCAACGCCGCCTCAGGGAACATAATTCCGGCAAGCTGGGCGCCCGTTATACCGCGGCGCGGCGCCCGGTACAGCTGGTTTACCATGAGACGGCCGCCTCACGCTCGGCTGCGCAACAGCGTGAATACCAGATCAGGACCTTGCCACGGAGCGAAAAACAACGCCTGGTCGCCGCTTTCAGGTAAGCCGCTACAACACGGCTTGCAGTTGTTCGGTATCGATGGGGAAGCTCAACGCGGCATGAATCGGGAAGCGCGAGCGAATTCGCTCAAACTGGTGGGCATATTCCTGTTCAAAAAAAATGATCACCCGGGTCTGCGGCATTCTTTGTACCACCGCCAGCAGCGACTCGAGGCTGCTGGTGCGATCCCGGAAGTCAGACTGGAAATTAAATTCCGCGACGATCACCGCCGGCTGGATTTTTTTCAACATGCGGATCGCGTTACGCATCGAGGTACAACCGTGCACCTGGTAGCCGGCCTGGCGGTAGAGCGCCGAAAAGTCCGGATAGCCACCCAGCTCGATGATGGATAACAGATCACCTTTGACTTGTGCGGGTTCAGCTGTTGAATTTACCATTTTCAGTCACTATGTTAATAAACCAGGCTTGATTCTAGCATACCCGTAATTTCACAAACTGCTGGATATTGAGCGAGGCCGCTTTTACCAGTATGCTTTGCGGCCCTTGAATTCAAACAACAATCAGGAACCCGGAATATGCCTTATTTTGTTTTCAAAATTAATCCTTCGGTCGGTAACCTGGTGAAAAACCTGGAATTACTCGAGTCGTTTGAAGAATACAAAGCCGCCAAGAACTTCACCAAGCAGCAACGTATTGAACAGAGCCCGGATGACTCGGCGACCTTCAAAGTGATGTTTGCAGAAACCCAACTGGAAGCGGAAGAGAAACTCCAGGAACACCGTGAACAGCCTATTGTACGTGAATGGGAAAAGTAACCGGGTTTAATCAATAGCAACCATCATCGTGGAAGAAGATCAATACCGACAAACTTATCGTACCTTTAACCAGCGACGTTGCGTTTACGAGAAGGCCATCAACTCACGACGTTGTACCTGCCAGTCGGCGCA
>JASFOS010000122.1:0-6679 GCA_050116415.1 Thioalkalispiraceae bacterium | reverse complement strand
TCATCGACAAACGATGCTTCGTTAGTGACTTCTTCTGCTTTTACGCCCAACTGTTCAACAACGATTTTCTGGACTCGTTCTTCAACACTGCTCATTTCGCTATTTCCTCTTTGTAGTTTAAATTTTTCCAGCTGAACGCTGCGGCCGCTATTTTAGTGAAATCTGCTCGCAGATGCCAGAAACACGGCCATATATCGCTCAACATATCATATTTTTTTTAATGCTAATGAAATCAATTACATATAAGCTGTTTTTAGCTCATGTACATGCCACCGTTGACGTGCAGGGTGGTCCCGGTGATATAACTGGCCTCGCTGGAGGCCAAAAATGCGACCGCATTGGCAATTTCCACCGGTTCACCCAGCCGGTTTAGCGGAATCTGGCTTAACAGCGCTTCCCGCTGTGCGTCCGGCAAGGCCCGGGTCATATCGGTGTCAATAAAACCGGGGGCAACCACGTTAACCGTGATACCGCGTGAACCGACCTCGCGGGCCAGCGATTTGCTAAAGCCCATGAGCCCGGCCTTGGCCGCCGAGTAGTTGGTTTGCCCGGCGTTGCCCGAAGCCCCTACCACGGAGGCGATGCTGATAATGCGCCCCTTGCGGGCTTTCATCATGGCCTTCAGGCAAGTGCGGGTGAGACGGAACACGGAACTCAGGTTGGTATCGATGATCGCGTCCCATTCCTCGTTCTTCATGCGCATCAGCAGGTTATCGCGGGTTATACCGGCATTGTTGACCAGGATAGTCGGGGCACCGAATTGCTCGGTGCTCGCCGCCACCGCTGCATCGATACTGTCCTGGTTGGTCACATCCATGACCATTCCAGCACCTTTTATTCCGTTTTCTTTCAGGTAGTTACTGATGTTTTCTGCACCACTTTCTGAAGTGGCGGTACCAATCACCGTGGCACCTTTGGCACCTAAAACCAGGGCGATTTCCTTGCCAATACCACGACTGGCACCCGATACAAATGCAATTTCATTTTCTAGACTCATAGCTACCCCCTCTAGCCTTCCAGTGCCGCATCCAGCGAGGCCGGATCAAACACTGCCATGGCATTAATGCTTTTATCTATACGCTTATTGAGGCCCACCAGCACTTTGCCGGGACCACATTCAATCAATCGGTCGGTGCCGTCCGCCGCCATTTTCTGCACGGTTTCGACCCAGCGTACCGGGCTATAGAGCTGGCGTACCAGCGCATCTCGAATACCCTCCGCATCACTGGCGGCGTTGACATCAACATTGTTAATAACCGGGATGACTGGCGAATTAACGGTGATCGCGGCCAGGATGCCCGCCAGTTTTTCGGCGGCCGGTTTCATCAGGGCACAATGTGAAGGTACGCTGACCGGCAAAGGCAATGCGCGCTTGGCGCCACGTTCTTTCGCCAGTACCACGATGCGATCAATGGCTGCCTTGCTGCCTGCGACCACGACCTGGCCCGGTGAATTGAAGTTGACGGCCTCAAGCACCTCACCTTCAGTGGCATCCGTACAGGCCTGGCGTACGGCATCGTCATCCAAGCCAAGTATCGCCGCCATGCCACCTTCACCTGCCGGTACCGCCTCTTGCATCAGGCGTCCACGTTCGGCCACCAGCTTGATGGCGTCCTTGAAATCAATGGCACCGGCACATACCAGGGCGGTGTATTCACCGAGGCTGTGTCCTGCCATCACGGCGGGTGTAGTACCGCCCTTTTCCTGCCAGCTGCGCCACACGGCGACACCGGCAGCCAGCATGGCGGGCTGTGTTACATCGGTACTATTGAGTTTTTCTTCCGGACCATCCTGTACGACTTGCCAGAGATCGTAACCGAGTGTTTCAGACGCTTCGGCAAAGGTTTGTTCGACAACCGCAAAACTGGCTGCCAGATCTTTTAACATGCCCAGTGATTGTGAGCCCTGACCCGGAAAAACAAAAGCTAAAGACATTGTTCACCTTTTAATTTATTTATCGTGTTGTTTGTTAAGCAATACTTACAACGTAGACGCCACTTGTTAATACTTTAATAGTGCTGAGCCCCAGGTGAAACCTCCGCCAAAGGCTTCCAGTAAAACGGTCTGTCCACGTTGGATGCGACCATCACGTACTGCGATATCCAGTGCCAGAGGAACGGAGGCAGCCGAGGTATTACCATGCTCATCAACGGTGACGACGACGTTATCCATTGGCATACTGAGTTTTTTTGCCGTGGCGTTGATAATACGAATATTGGCCTGGTGAGGTACCAGCCAGTCGATATCCGACTTTTGCAGGTTATTGGCTTCCAGGGTTTCATCCACAATGCGACCCAGCGTATTCACTGCCATTTTAAAAACTTCATTACCTTTCATCTGCATGAAGGCCTCACCTTGTCTGAAACGTTCCGGTTGTTCTGAAACGCCGGCAGGCACTGTGAGCAAGGCTTCATACTTACCATCGGCATGCAAATGCGTGGACATAATACCGGGTTCGTCACTGGCCGAAAGTACTACCGCACCTGCCCCGTCGCCAAATAACACGCAGGTGGTGCGATCCGTCCAGTCAACGGTACGCGACATGGTTTCAGCCCCAACAACCAGTGCATTTTTTGCACTGCCTGTCTGGATAAATTTGTCAGCAACACCTAGTGCATAAATAAACCCAGTACAAACCGCCTGTACATCAAATGCGGCACAACCATGGATATCCAGGCGTTGCTGCAACAAACACGCGGTACTCGGAAAGATACGGTCAGGCGTGGTGGTCGCAACAACGATCAGATCGATATCTTTTATATCCAGGCCTGCTGCATCGATGGCATTTCTCGCGGCCTGTTCTGCCAGGTCGCAGGTTGTTTCACCGTCTTCGGCTATATGCCGTTTTTTAATACCAGTGCGTTCGGTAATCCATTCGTCAGTGGTTTCGACTATTTTTTCCAAATCGGCATTAGTTAGCACCTTCTTGGGTAAATAACTGCCTGTGCCTGTAATACGGGAATAAATCAATTTACTTGCCTCTCAACCAGCTGACTTTCTAGTTGTTTTGTAATAAGTGCGGGAACATTCTTTTCTATTTCCAGAACCGTTACGTCGATCGCTTTACTGAACGAATAGCTATCAGCGCTGCCGTGACTCTTGATAACAATACCCTGCAAGCCCAACAAGCTGGCACCATTGTATTCACGGGGATCAACGCGTTTTTTAAAGGCTTTGAGAATGGGCGATGCAATAAGACCAGCCAAAAGGGTCAAGGGGTTGCGCTTGAATTCCTGTTTCATGTAATGGGTGATCATTTTCGCAACACCTTCCGATGTTTTGAGCATTACGTTACCGATAAATCCATCGCAGACCACGACATCACAGGCGCCCTGGTAGATACCATCACCTTCAACATAACCAATATAATTCAAATTGCTTTCAGACAGGACACGCGCTGCTTCCTTTACACGCTCGTTACCCTTGATTTCTTCTTCGCCGATATTCAGCAAGCCTACGGTCGGTTGTTCAATATTATCTACGGCTGTTACCAGTGCCGAACCCATCACGGCAAACTCAAACAGGCTTTCCGCAGAAGAATCCACGTTGGCCCCCAGGTCCAGTACATGGATGTGACCGGTTGTGGTGGGTAGCGCGGTGCAAATGGCGGGACGGTCAATGCCTTGCAGGGTTTTCAGAACAAAACGCGCGGTTGCCATTAATGCCCCGGTGTTACCGGCGCTGACACAAGCCTGTGCTTTACCTTCCTTTACCAGGTTGATGGCAACACGCATCGAGGAATCTTTTTTACTGCGCAAGGCCGAGGAAGGTAATTCCGATGAACCCACTACCTGGCTGGCATGATGAATACTTAGTCGATCATTGGCGCTGCCACCCGCGTTGCGTAAAGCGGCTTCAAGCGCTTCTTCCTGACCAACCAGGATCAGGGACAGATTACTATGACGTGAAAGTGCGGTCAGTGCCGCCGGCACCACAACAGCAGGTCCAAAATCCCCGCCCATTGCATCAAGTGCTACCGTTATTGTTTTATTGTTCATAGTTATAAGTGTTGCACTTTAAAATCAACTTAAGGTGTACTTATAAAGTAAAGCGGGACATGGTTACCCATGTCCCGTTTCATATTCAGTTCAATCACAGTCTGTGAATGATACTTAAATTTCAATAGATGCAATCAGTATAAGATCACATTATTGAAACTTATTCTTCACCTTTGATATCAACAACTTTGCGACCACGATAATAGCCATCAGGGCTTACGTGATGACGCAGGTGGGTTTCACCAGTTGTGGGTTCGATAGATAAGGCACGTGATGATAATGCATCGTGTGAACGACGCATGCCGCGCTTGGATGGAGTCTTACGATTCTGTTGTACCGCCATGAGTTTTGCCTCGTTTACTCTGAATCTTTCAGTGTTGCTAATACCTCAAACGGATTCTTTTCCTGTTTGAGCTCGTCAGTTGCCGCTGGGGCCGTTTCTGGTTCCAGCATTTTACTGGCCAGACAGTCTTCACGCTCATGCATCGGCACTTGCGGCAGACTCAAAATCAGTTCATCTTCAATCAGATCAACCAACGCCACAGGCGTCTGTTCCACAATATGGGGATCATATTCTTCTGGTAATTGTTCTGCTTCGTATTCAGAGCGAACAAATGCCAGGCACATTTCCTTATCAACCGGAAACGTCATTTTGTCTAGACAACGCTGGCATTCTAGTACCAGGTTTGTTGTCAAATGACCCTGCAGGTAGCGTGTCCCCACTTCGTCGACACCGAATTTCAGCTCAAGCTGTACTTCACCGTCTTCCGAAAGAAGCAAGGGTTTCAGGCGATGCATATGCCTGATAGCCAATCGCCCAGAAAATTCGCGCCCTGTTTCCGCCAGGCGTATCGGGTCGATTTTTAACGGCAAATTGCCCTGCTTTGTCATAGGCCGCGGATTGTATCCGTGGGGACCGATTATGTCAAAAAAACCTTTTGAAATCGGGCTGTTCCGCCCATTCTGACTGTCTGCACGGCGGGGATATTTCTTGACAAGCCACAGCCATTTACATACACAGTAGCTATGCGTTGCTTCATACCACATTATAACCATATAAAAATAAAGTGATTAGAAAAATTCTCATCGCCAACCGCGGTGAAATCGCGGTACGTATCGTTCGGGCCTGCGCCGAAATGGGTATCAAATCGGTGGCGGTCTACGCCGAGGCCGATCGTTATGCCCTGCACGTGAAAAAAGCCGACGAGGCCTACAGTCTTGGACCGGACACGGTGGCCGGCTACCTCAATGCCCACCGGCTGGTGAACCTGGCCAAGGCCACGGACTGCGATGCTCTGCACCCGGGCTACGGGTTCCTGTCGGAGAACCCGGAGCTGGCCGATATCTGTGCCCGCCGCGGCATCAAATTCATCGGCCCGAGCGCCGACGTTATCAAGAAACTGGGCGACAAGACCCAGGCGCGGGATACCATGCGCGAAGCCGGCATCCCGGTGACCCCCGGCAGTGAAGGCAACCTGGCCAGCCTGGAGGAAGCCATCAAGGTTGCCGAGCAAATCGGTTACCCGGTCATGCTCAAGGCGACCTCGGGTGGGGGTGGCCGCGGCATTCGCCGTTGTGATAACAGGCTCGAACTGGAGCGCAATTATGCCCGGGTGATTTCCGAGGCCGAAAAAGCCTTTGGCAGCGCTGAGGTCTTCATCGAGAAATTCGTCGCCAATCCACGCCACATAGAGGTACAGGTACTGGCCGACCAGCATGGCAACGCCATTCACCTGTTTGAACGGGACTGTTCGATTCAGCGTCGCCACCAGAAACTGATTGAAATCGCCCCATCTCCGCAGTTGTCCGAAGCCCAGCGTCTGCAGATCGGTGAATTGGCGGTACGCGCCTGCCTGGCCTCGAACTACACCAATGCTGGCACCGTAGAGTTTTTGATGGACAGCGGCGACAACTTCTATTTCATGGAGATGAATACCCGCCTGCAGGTGGAACACCCGATTACCGAGGAAATTACCGGGGTGGATATTGTTAAAGAGCAGATCCGTATCGCGGCGGGCCTCCGCTTGAGCTACCAGCAGCATGAGATCCAGCGTCGTGGTTATGCGATGGAATTCCGGATTAATGCGGAAGATCCTAAAAATGACTTTCTACCCAGTTTCGGGCGTATCACCCGCTACCTGGCAACTGGTGGTCCGGGCGTCAGAACCGACGGGGCCATTTACACGGGTTATGAAATACCGCCCTATTACGATTCCATGTGTGCCAAGCTGATCGTCTGGGCGCTGGATTGGGATTCATTGATCGATCGTTCGATACGCGCCCTTAATGACATCGTGGTTTATGGCGTGAAAACCACCATTCCCTATCAACTGGAAATCCTGAAATCCGCCGAGTTCCAAAGCGGCCGCTTCGATACCGGTTTTGTCGAGGCCCACCCCGAACTCATTAACTACTCTGTACGCCGCTCCAATCGCCACGTGGCAGCGGCAATCGCGGCGGCCCTGGCCGCCAACATGGGTGTTTAATACTTCAATGGAGATATTACCAATATGGCCAGGTTAAAAGTCACCGATACCGTTTTACGTGATGCCCACCAATCATTGCTGGCCACCCGTATGCGTACCGAAGACATGTTGCCCATCTGTGAGCGTCTCGACAAGGTCGGTTACTGGTCGCTGGAGATGTGGGGCGGCGCGACGTTTGATGCCTGTGTGCGTTTC
>JASFOS010000121.1:0-6693 GCA_050116415.1 Thioalkalispiraceae bacterium | reverse complement strand
TCTTGTTCGATAACCCATTTCCAACACTCCTTCTTTTTGCTATAAAGAATAAAGTGTTGCGTCGACCGATTGAAGTCGCAGCCGATAACAGACACTCATAGATCAGGATGTGTGCTATGCCAGTTACAAATAACACTCACAGCATGATTGTTGGTTACATTTTGTGGGTTTTTGGTTTCATTGGTTCCCATCGATTTTATTTTGGACGTCCCGTATCAGGCACAATTTATTTTTTTACCCTTGGTATTTTTCTGATTGGCTGGATTATCGATCTGTTCCTGATTCCCGGTATGGATAGAGCTGCTGATGACAAATACACTATAGGTGAGAAGAACTACACGGTTAGCTGGGTTTTATTAACATTTCTAGGCGTTTTTGGCATCCACAGGTTCTATCTTGGTAAATGGATTACTGGATTGATATGGTTGTTAACAGGCGGGCTTTTCCTCATAGGACTACTTTATGATTTATGGACGCTAAATACACAAATTGATGAGGTCAATCGAGGTGTGGTTTAGTTAAGTGAATGATGGCTTTCGACTGAAAGCAGCTATGTTAAAAAAATTATTTGCTGCTATATTTAAAGCATGAAAAACCTGCTGTTATCTATATCCCTGCTTTTTTTAGCGGCTTGCGCCAGCAGCGTGAACGTTGACTATAAGAAAACGGTCAATTTCGCCCAGCTCAGGACTTTCGTGGTGCAAAGCAAGCCGGTCAATGTCAGCGAGGATACCCGCGTGGATTCTCCCTTCATGCAACAGAGGACGGTAAAAGCTATCGGCGATAACCTGGTGGCCAGGGGGATGCAGGTCAACAAGGAAAACCCGGATGTAATCGTCAAGTACCACCTGTTGGTCAGGCAGGAAATCGAATCCGATGATTCAGGCGTAACGCTGGGTTTCGGCACGGCGACCCGGCACAGTTTCTGGGGCCTGGCGTATGACTTCCCGTACCAGGAAGTATCATCGGTGGATAACCTGGTGGTGACCATCGACATGGTGGATAGCAAGGGCGAGTTGTTATGGCGTGGTTCGTACGGGCGCCGCCTGTATGATGGCAGCACGCCCGAGACCAGCACCCGCCTGATGTATGAAATCGTCAATGAAATCCTTAAAACCTACCCACCGCAATAGCGAAACAACAAAATAATAACAGGCAGGGTTATGTCCAGGACGGTATTGCTTACCTTAATATGCCTCACCAGCTTTTCAGTTTCTTCCGGCACCCTGTACCAATGGGTTGATGAGAACGGCGTGACGCATTTTTCCGACGCGCCGCAAAATACCGATAACGGCAGTTATCCCGTACAGGATGAGACCATCCCTGACTCGCCGCAAGTTCCCGTTTCAGAGCCAGCGCCCTCGAATTATAGCCTGGCGGCAGACTGGCAGGATTGTGATTCAAGGTTATGTAGCAAGGTCAGGCAACTGGATCCTGATTGTCGCAGCAGCGATTGTGTCAAGGCCAAGCAATACACCTATGAAGAATGTGAATCCATTATCTGTCGTGCCGAGCGCATGGAATTCGTGGACCGAATCGATCGCGCACTGGCGCGCAAGACGGACAAGGAACAGGGTAACCGCAAGGCTGACATCGCCAGGCAACAACGTGCCGACAACAAGGAACGGGATAAGGCGCTGGTAGAAAAGTGTATTCGTGACCGTGATGTATTTTGTGACAAGGGGGCGGATCACATCAGGGAAGAATATGAACGCCAGCGCCTCATGCAAGGCTTGAAGTAATCGAGCCTCTGGTCAGCCAGATCTTTCTTTACAGTTTCGGATACCACTAAGCAAATCGGGATATTTCAGCGTCACTTCCAGTTCGCTGAGCATCTTGCTGTTATCCATGCGCCGTGATTCTCTTAAATAGGACAACATCGCCGGGTTGATGGATTGTTGCGCTTGCTGCCAGTCGACTAATGGTGGACGCGGTAAATCGAAGTAGTCGGCCAGGGTCAGGAAGTACTCGGTCATGTTGCTGTCACAGCCATCACTGACGTTGTAGATATTATCCGGCTTACCTTTCAGGGCCGCCGCCACGCACACCTGGGCCAGGTCATCGGCGTGGATACGATTGGTTCGTGGCGCAAGGTGCTCATGCACCAGTGGGATGGCCTTGCGGATCCGTTCCAGCGGCAGGCGTTCACAGCTATATATGCCACCCACGCGCAGGATAACGACCGGCACCTGGTGTTGTTTTCCCCATTGGCGTAATTGCTGTTCCATGTCCAGGCGACGGTGGGCGCGATCCGCCTGGGGATGGGTGGGGCGCTCTTCGTTTACCAACTCACCCTGGCAGTCACCGTAGACGCCGGAGGTGCTGATGGCAACGATGCGTGCCGGTAACTTGTCGGGATCAATGGCGGCCAGCAAATGCTGCACGTGCGGGTCACTCAGGCCACGGCGCGGCGGGGGCGCAAAGTAATACACCAGGCTGTTGGCGAGATTCAGACCACGCAGCGTGTCGGGTTGAGCGAGGTCGGCCTGGATCACCTCGACCTGCCGGGCCTGCATCTGCTGTTTGCTGTCGTCGCTTCGAGCCAGTCCACGTACATTGAGGCCTTTTTCGCGCCAGATCGTAGCAACTCGCTGCCCGATATCGCCAAATCCAATGATAACCACTGAAGAGAAGGGTTTAACTTTTTCATTCATTGCGAGATAATGCCGCGCCTTATTGTTAGAGACCGAGTATTTTGATGAGTTTTTCAGTTCGCGTCGAGCCCAGTGGCCATATTTTTACCGTCGAAGATAACGAAGCAATCCTGGATGCCGCATTGCGCCAGGGCTTTGCCCTGCCCTACGGTTGCCGTGGCGGCGCCTGTGGCGCCTGCATGGGACAACTGCTGGAAGGCAGTGTCGCTTACCCGGATGGTGATCCCATCGCGTTAAGCGAGGAAGACAAGGCCGCCAACAAGGCCATTTTCTGCCAGGCGGTGGCCACCAGCGACCTGGTGATCGAGTCCAAAGAAGTCGGCGAGGCCAAGGATATCCCGGTCAAGATCCTGCCCTGCCGCATTGCCGAGAAGACCCAGCTCAGTCACGACGTGATGCTACTGAAACTGAAACTCCCCGCTACCGAGCGCATGCAGTTTCTCGCCGGCCAGTACATCGACTTCCTGTTGAAAGACGGCAAGAAACGTACGTTTTCCATCGCCAATGCCCCGCACGATGATGAGTTTATCGAATTACATATTCGTCATATTCCTCATGGCCGTTTTACCAGTGAAGTGTTCGACAACCTCAAAGTCAAAGACATCATGCGCATCGAAGGCCCGATGGGTAATTTCTTCCTGCGCGAAGACAGTAACCGGCCGATCATCTTCATGGCCGGCGGTACCGGTTTTGCGCCCATCAAGGGCATTATCGAGCATCTGATCCAGGTGGGTATCGATCGCAAAGTGCGCCTGTACTGGGGTGTGCAAAAGCAAGAAGACCTGTACATGAACGAGCTGGCGCAGGGCTGGGCGGATCAGCACGATAACATCGAATATATCCCGGTGTTGTCCGGCGAAGATATTGGAGACTGGCAGGGTCGTACCGGCTATGTCACCAACGCGATCGCCGACGACTTTGAAGACCTGAGCGAGTATGAAATTTATGCCTCGGGCGCCCCGGCCATGGTGTATGCGGGTAAAGAGTTGTTCGCGGCGAAGGGGTTGAACCTGGATAATTATTATTCCGACGCGTTCGAGTTCGCCAACGATTAAAAATTTCCCTGCTGCTCCCTGAGGGTGTTAAAAACAAACTCGGTTTGCTCATTTACATTATGTAAACTCCGCAACCTCGTTTATTTTTGCCTACTCAGAAACCAGCAGGATAATTTTTCACAAGTTAATCATTCTCGCGCATGGCCAGCATCAGGCCTTTCTTGAAACAGTCCGCGGCTTGTTGTTTTTCATCCAGCTGTTCCAGCAAGCTACCCAGTTCCTTGTAGGTTTCCGCTTTCGGCATGTAACCCAGGCTACTTTCAAAATACGACTGCGCCTTGCCCCACAGCTTGTTGTTGATACTCAAACGACCCAGGGTCAGCAGTAACTCGGGATTGCTTTCCCGCCCTTTTAACCAGTTTTCGGCGTGGGCCAGTTGCTTTTCCGGGGCGGCTGATCTTACCAGCCCGTAAAGATGCACCAGTTGATTGTCCCACTCATGTTTGATTGCATCGCGTAACAGCGGCTCGCAGGTTTCCTGTTCATCCAGGGCAATCAGGTGTTTGACATAATCAACGATCATTTCACGTCGCTCACGCAATTTGGATGGCATGCGTTGCCAGACTGCATGCAGTTGTTGTGGTTTTTTAGAGGCCGCGGCAATATCGAGCAGGGCATGGTAAACACGAATCGACAGGCGTTGATATTCATGTTGTTCCATGACCTTGTATTTCTTCAGATCAGGAAGCAGGTTTTCGATGTCGCCCCAGCTGCCCAGTTGTTCATAGAGGCGCGCCAGCAATAACAAGACGTGGGTATGCCTGGGTGCAATACTGTGCAGGTGCACCAGGGTGGCCAGCGCATGCTCCAGCTGGCCATGGGCGATCTGTAACTCGGCCTGGGTCAGCTCAACCGCCATGTCCGCATCCGGCATGCTCTTGTGGGCCATGGCCAGGTAATGGTCGCGGCGTTCGGGGGCGTTAAGCTTTTGCGCAGCGCGTGCCGCGGAAAGGTAATTCAGCAACGGGATTTCACTGTCGGCAATGTGACGGGTCAGGGCGCGTTCGGCCTGTTTCCAGCGTCCCTGCCCGAGTTCAATCAAGCCCTTGCGGGAAGCCGCCAGCGCCTTTTTGCTGCGAGCATGTTGGCGCCAGCGACGAATTCTTTCCGGCATGTGCCAGGTACGGGAGACAAAGCGGATCAGGAAATACAGGGCCGCGAACAACAGGATCTGCAAACTGATAAATAATGACAGGCTTAGTTCCATGGTCTGGTAACCACGGCCCATCAGCACGTAACCCGGATCCTGTTCAGCCAGCAGTCCGGCGATGACAGCAAGAAAAAGTATGCTAAGAATATAAATCAGCAGTTTCATGGTTGCGCAGCCGGTTCAGTCTGTTCGTTCCCGGTTTGTTCGGCCGGTTGTTGTTCTGCTGTCTCGGGCGCAGCCTTCACCGGCGCGGCTTCTTCTTTAACATAAGCGTTCAAACGATACTCTTGTAACACTTTAAAGGTATTACTGATATCAGGAATGGTTGGCTCAATATTCTTTGCCGAGAGCGCTTCGATACTGGCCAGCACGCTCCTGGTTACCTGCTGGCTGTTGTCAAAATAGTTTTCGATCCACTGTTTTGCGGTGGCCAGGCTATCGATATACAAACGGTTATTGGCTCTTAATAATGCCAGGCGTGCCTGCTCCAGTTGCAGGTTAAGGTTCTGGATTAGAAAGTAATGCTGTTCGGGTGGCAGCAGTGGCTGCACCGCCTGCGAATGATCCCGGATCACCACCAGGCTTTTGAGATCTTCCCACATGGCTGCGGGCAGTTGTTTCCAGCTTTCAACTTTTGCCGCATGGGATGATTGCTGTTCGCGTTGCATCACCGTTGCCGGATCCGGTGTCTGCATGGGCAGCGCGGGAATTTCTTTTTTGAGCGCGCTGAGTTTCAAGGCCATACCAGTCACGTCCGGTTGTTCGATGCCGCGCAAGGCCTGTACCTGCTCCAGGAATACCTTGCGCACCTCCAGCAAGGCCGGGTCGGCCACTTCTTTTAGGCGTTCATCGGCCGCTTCAAGTGCCGTGATAGCGGTATTGATATCATTTTCCAGCAGCAGGCGATGATTGGCCAGCTTGACCAGGTATTCAGCTTCCGCCAGCAGCCAGTCATTGCGCAGGTGCGCACTGCGTTTCATTACCGAGGCAAAATTGCGCGCCAGTTGTTGCTGTTGCTCTTCCAGCTTGTTGAGCTGGATCTGTTGATCATCCGATTGATAACGTTGTGCACGTTGTAGCTTGTCCAGTTCCTGGTCGACGATGTTGAGCTTGACGTTTACCGCCGCCTGTTGCTGGTAAACGTATTGCCAGATACCGTAGCCCGCGCCGGCTACCAGGAGTAACAGGATAATCATGAAAACCAGTAAAGGGTGATGCTGCTTTTGAGGCTTCCTGGCAGCCGCCTTTTTGGCCGGTTTCTTTTCATCCGACTTTTTGGCCGATGCCTTCTCATCCGTCCTGGCGGGCTGGTTTTTGTTTTCAGTTTCGTTCATCGTGTTTGCTACGCGTTATGGGTTGCGCCATTGTATCAGTGCATCAATCAATGACTGATCACCGGGTTGTTGACTGATAATCGGTGTCTTTTTAAAGCCCAGTGCTTTTGCTTTTTCCGCCTGGCGGGGATGGGTAACCGCAAGCTGTATATCCAGTAGCTTATCAAGCTGGGCTTTACCTGTTAATGAAAGCAGATTTTGCAAGGCTTCACCACTACTGATTAATATAATATCCAGCCGGTTATTTTGTAATGCCTCAAACAGCAGGTTATGTTGATCAACTTCAGGCAGGCAACGTTGATACGCGGCCAGGTAGTCCACTTGCGCACCACGTTGTTGCAGCGTTTCACCCAGTAACGGTCGCCCGCCTTCGCCGCGCACAATCAGCACCGACAAGCCATTCACATTTTGTAGCGCCGGATGTGCCAGTAGCCCCTCGCTATCAAACTGTTCCTCGGGCAGGATATCGACCGGGTAACCCTGTTGTTGCAGCACGCGGG
>JASFOS010000120.1:0-6734 GCA_050116415.1 Thioalkalispiraceae bacterium | reverse complement strand
TATCATGACCGTCGAAGACCCTATCGAGTATTACATTGACGGCATTGGACAAACCCAGGTGAATACCAAGGTCGACATGACCTTTGCACGTGGACTGCGTGCCATCCTGCGCCAGGACCCGGACGTGGTGATGGTTGGTGAAATCCGTGACCTGGAAACCGTGCAGATCGCGGTGCAGGCCTCGTTAACCGGGCACCTGGTCTTTTCCACCTTGCATACCAATACCGCGATCGGCGCAATTACGCGCTTGCGTGACATGGGGGTGGAACCTTTCCTGCTGGCCTCCAGCGTGATTGGCGTAATGGCGCAACGCCTGGTCAGGCTACTGTGTCCCGAGTGTAAAAAGCCGCATACCCCGGATGCCGCGGAATGCCAGGCATTGGCACTGGATGAGACTCATCCACCTACAGTTTATGAACCAGTGGGTTGTGATGCGTGCAACAATACCGGTTACCAAGGGCGGACCGGTATTTACGAGTTTGTAGAAATTGACGACGAGATGCGCACCCTGATTCATAACGGGGCCGGAGAGCATGAACTGGAAGCGCATGCGCGGAGTCGTTCCACCAGTATTCGTCAGGATGGACGGCGCCGCATTCTCAACGGGGAAACCTCGCTTGAAGAAGTATTTCGCGTAACCCGTGAGGACTAGGCCATGGGTGCTTTTGAATACGCGGCACTGGATGCGCAGGGCAAGGAAAAAAAAGGTGTACTGGAAGGTGACTCGGTTCGCCAGGTTCGCTCGCTACTGCGTGAACAAAACCTCATCCCGCTGAAGGTCGATGAGGTCCAGCAAAAAGAGACGCGTCGTGGCCAGGGTATCAGTTTAAGGCGCAGTATCAGTGCCACTGACCTGGCCTTGATAACCCGCCAGCTTGCTACCCTGAGCCGCTCGGGCTTACCGCTAGATGAGGCGACTGCCACCGTGGCGCGCCAGTCGGAAAAAACACGCCTGCAAAAACTCATGCTGGGCGTCCGCAGTCGGGTAGTAGAAGGTCATAGCCTGGCTGATGGCTTGGCCACTTATCCGCATGTATTCCCTGAATTGTACCGGGCCACGGTGGCGGCCGGCGAGCAATCCGGGCACCTCGATGCCGTACTGGAACGGCTTGCCGATTACACGGAAAACCGACAGCAGTTACAACAGCGTATCCAGCTTGCACTGTTCTACCCGATTATTCTCACCGTGTTGGCCATCGTGGTGGTCAGTGCCTTGCTGGCTTATGTGGTGCCCGAAGTGGTTAAAGTTTTTGAAAACACCGGCCAGGAACTGCCGGGCTTAACCCAGGCCTTGATCGCCAGTAGTGATTTCCTGCGTAGCTACGGTGTGCTGGTAGTGATAGTGTTGGCAGCCGCTTTTGCCGGTTTTCTGGCGTTATTGAAACAAGCGCATTTCAAAGAACAGTGGCATCGTTTTTTGCTCAGGCTACCGGTAGCAGGCAAATTGATTCGCGGTACCCAGACCGCGCGTTTTTCCCGTACCCTGAGTATTCTCGCGGCCAGTGGCGTGTCATTACTGGATGCGTTACGTATTGCCGCGCAGGTGATGGGCAACCTGCCGATGCGGCACGCGGTGGAAGCCACCATTGAGCGGGTACGCGAAGGCGCCGGTCTGGCGCGCTCCCTGGAGCAGACCGGCTACTTTCCACCAATGTTTGTCAACCTGGTGGCCAGTGGGGAATCCAGTGGTGACCTGGAAGAGATGCTGGAGCGGGCGGCAACCAACCAGGAGCGTGAACTGGAAACCACCATCGCCATGTTAATGGGACTTATGGAACCGGTTCTGATTCTTACCATGGGCGCGGTGGTGTTACTGATCGTGCTGGCTATCCTGTTGCCGATTTTTGACCTGAACCAGCTGGTGCGATAGCAACTTAACTGCACAGATGTGATTGCTATCACACATTTTATACCCTTATGCCTGCCTGCAAGCGCTAAACTTCATGCCAGAAATAATAAAAATATATTAGTAATCACCGTTGAAGGGGGTTTTTTTCATGGTAACGCGATTATTATCTTCCAGGTTCGTTTTTATCTACCTGTTCTTCTTCAGCTTGATAGCGCTTCTCACAGCCTGTGGAGGCGGCGGCGGTGGAGGTGGTAGTACAAGCTATCCAAACCTGACCTATACAGGTTCAACCTCGGCAGCCGTTATCGATCAAACCAATGCTGATGATTTCCCCTTCGTTGTTTTGGAAAGCAGTAGCAGTACCGAGGATATTCCCTTTGCAGTAGATATCAAAGCTGATTCCAGTGATTCGATTCCTGATGCAAAGACAATAAAAAAAGCTTCGGGCTTTATTAGTAATATTATCAAGAATAATTTTGACAATAACGACCAGCAAGTCACGGGTGTGGCAACTTCACAAACGGGAAGTTGTGGTGGTAAATACACCTATTCTGAAAATGTGACGGAAACATCCTTCAGTGGTTCCATGACTTTTTCCAACTTCTGTGAAGGCGGGTTAAGTGCTTATGGCTACGAGTTTACCATGCATGGCAAAATGACATTCTCTGGTAGTTATCATCTTGATGCTGCCCAGACCCCGGTTTTTGATAGCCTTAACATAACCATTCAATACCTGAAATTTACTTATAACGATGGTACGACGACACATGCTGAAGAATTTTCAGGTAGTATTACAGTTACCAGTTTTGATGCCACTAACGCTCCTGTTGATTTCACCCTGTCGGTAAATTACGAATACGGTGACAAGATTTACAAAATTGAAAACTTTACGGTTGATGAGGCGATGGGGACTATTTCAGCCACCTTCTATCATCCCGACCATGGTTATGTGGATATTACCACTACCGACCCATTTACCTATGATTATGCCAACGAGCAATTTTGTAGCGGATCACTACGGATTACAGGTAGTGACGGTGCTGGTGGTGCGGCAGTCGTAGATTTTACGGATTATTCGTGCACTACTTATGATGTATGCGTTACGGTTAATTCAGATCCTCAGGTGTGCTCCTTGAATAATGCTTGGGGCACTGAGCCTGTTTGGCCATAGCCACTGATATTTTTGATTTTGAAGCGGGCTTTATGCCCGCTTTTTGCTATGATAGGCGCTGGTGTGGTAGCAATGAATTTGTAGGCTGTGGCAAAACTGGTAACTTGCTTATTTCTGCTGGTCGCTTTTCCGGTTCAGGCGCAATTGCTGGCTTCGGAACTCTACCTGGGGGTGTCATTACTCGACTTTACTTACAAGGAGTTTGATGATGATGGTGGCCTGCTCAACAGGGAAGACGGCAATATCCCCGGGTTCGTGCTGGGCTACAAATATCAAAACCGAAACCTGATTACAGATATCTCTTTCCGTTATCATGGAACCGATATCCGTTACGATGGTCAAACTCAGTCGGGTATACCGGTTACGACCATTTCTGATGCCGATATTTACGATACGCAACTTAAAATCGGGGCGCAGCAAACCACCTCGAGTAACTACCAGTACAGTCTTTATGGTGGTGTAGGCTACCGGCTGTGGGAAAGGAACATCCGTTCAAACTCGATAGCATCGGGTATTTACGAGGAATACGAATGGACCTACCTGATGCTGGGTGCGACCTTCCCCATCGTGAAACAAGCGACTAGTCAACTGGACCTTGATATCCGCTATACTCGAATGATCGATGCGGATATTTTTGTAGAGTTGATGCCGATTGGGTTTGACAATGATGTGGAACTGGCACTGGGGCAGGAGAACGGATTGCGCTTCAGTTTGCCCTGGCGAGTCAGTTTCGAGAATTCATTCACCTGGGTGATTGAACCCTATTATGAATTCTGGGAAATTGGTAAAAGTGAAATCAAGCCGGTTTACCAGGATGGTTTGCTGTATGGTTACGTGTGGGAGCCACGCAGTGAAACCAGCAAAACGGGAGCCAACCTGAAATTGGTCATCCCCTTTTAAATTTTTTAAACATTCACTAAATGTATAGCAGTAGCATTATGAAAAATCGAAACAGTCAGAAAGGTTTTACCTTGATTGAAATTATGGTGGTGGTCGTGATCCTCGCGATCCTCGCCTCGGTAGTGGTGCCTAAAATCATGGACCGCCCGGATGAAGCCCGTATCGCCAAGGCCAAGCAGGATATTCGTGCCCTGGAAAGTGCGCTTGGGTTATATAAGCTTGATAATTTTTTCTATCCGACCACCGACCAGGGACTGGAAGCGCTGGCCACTGAGCCCAGTGGATCACCGGAAGCCAAAAACTACAAGAAGGGCGGCTATGTCAAAGGTGTACCCAAGGATCCCTGGGGTAATGAGTATCAATACCTGAGTCCCGGGGTACACGGTGAAATTGATATTTTCAGTCTTGGGCCGGATATGGCGCCAAGCGATGACGATATTGGTAACTGGAACCTAGAATAGGTTCATTGAATGAAGTGTTTGCGCCTGTTTCAGTAAGGAAAAGTTCGGGTTTCACGCTGCTGGAATTACTGGTAGCCCTGGTACTGATAGGGATCATTCTGAGTTTTGCCGTCTTTACCGTGGATAGCGGTGAAGACAGGCGAATCAGGGAAGAAGCTAACCGTTTTTTCTACTTGTTAAAACTGGCCCAGGAAGAAGCTATCTTAAATGCCAGTGAATGGGTGCTTGAGATTGATGAGCAGGGTTATACGTTCAGCGTGTTAACCCAGGAGGGGGCCCAGCCCCTGATTGACCCGGTATTCCGGCAGCGCAAGTTTGCGGATTATGTCAGGCCGGTTGTCCAGTTTGAACAAAATCAATTGGTACTAAACGCTGAAGAAAAGGAAGACGCATCAGCATCCAGAATATATATCCTCTCCAGTGGTGAGTTAACGCCTTTCCAAATACGTTTTCCAGCTTCGGATAAAAATTTTGAGATCAAGGGTTCGATGCAGGGTGATATCACGATGCAGAATGTTGACAGGGACGTGAAATGAAAATCCGCAAAGGCTTCACCTTGCTGGAAGTTCTGGTGGCGCTGGCGGTATTAGCCATCGGCATGGCGGCCCTGATCAAGGTGACGGCAAGCAATACCTCCAACACGGCCTATCTGAAGGAAAAAACCTTTGCCCACTGGGTGGCCGTGAACAAAGCCAATGAGTTGCGGGTTGCCAAGAGCTGGCCTGATGTCGGGGTGAGCAATGGCACGGTGTTCATGGGGAAACATGAGTGGCGCTGGAAACTTAAAGTCAGCAATACGCCGGATAAAAATGTGCGACGCCTGGAGATTGAAGTGGGTCGCGAGGGTGCGGATGAAAGCGTGGCGTATATCAGTGCCTTTACAGGGCGGCCGTTATGAGCAAAGGCTTCACCCTGATCGAATTGCTGGTGGCACTGGCGATTTTTGCCTTGTTGGCAGTAATGGCGTACGGGGGACTGGACACGGTCCTGCAGGCTCGCAGTGAAACGGACAAGGCCGCGTCCCGCTTGAACGAAGTTCAAAAAGCGTTTCTCTGGTTGAAGCGTGATACCGAGCAAACGGTTATCAGGCCAATTCGGGGCGAATATGGTGAACAGCAGCCTGCCTTTAAAGCTGCGGAACAAGGCACTTACCGTCTCGAGTTGACTCGCGGTGGCTATCGCAACCCGGCGCAATTACCGCGCAGTTCACTGCAGCGTGTCGCCTACAGTATCGAGGATGAAACCCTGGTACGCCTGACATGGCCATTTCTGGATCGTGCCCAGGACGCCAGCCCTTATAGCAACAAGTTGTTAAGCGATGTCGATTCGATACGCTTTCGTTTCCTGGACCTGGATCGACAATGGCATGCAAACTGGCCACCGATTAATGCGCAGGCAGGCGCAACAGAGATTTTGCCCCTCGCGCTTGAAGTGACCCTGGAGTTAAATGACTGGGGGCGCGTCACTCGCTTGTTCCTGATGGCAGGTCAGTCATGAGTGCGGTATGCCGACAGCAGAAAGGCATTGCGCTGTTAACCGTGTTAATGGTGATCGTGTTGGCAACCATTGCTGCCGTGGCCATGACATCTCGCCAGCAAATTGATATTCGTCGTACCGAAAATATTTTACGCAATGAACAAATTCACCTCTATTTGCTGGGTGCCGAAGACTGGGCAAAACAGGTGCTGGCACAGGATGCCAATGATAATGATACCGATACCCTGGATGATAACTGGGCGACGATTTTACCGCCGATGCCGATCGAAGGTGGTGTCATTAGCGGTGCAATTGAAGATATGCAGGGTCGTTTCAATATCAACAGCCTGTTAAGTGATGATAATGTTGATGAAGTGAACCTGGCGCGTTTTCAACGTCTGCTGCAAGTGCTGGAACTGTCACCACAGATTGCGGATGCCGTTATCGACTGGCTGGATAACAATGAAGAGCCCAGGCCGCAAGGTGCCGAGGATAATAGCTATCTGAATGGCGAACTGCCTTACCGTGCGGCCAATGCTGAAATGGCCAGTACCAGTGAACTGTTATATGTAAAAGGTATTGATTTCGATACCTTTCAGCGCCTCAAACCCTATATCGCTGCATTACCCGGTCATACGGCCATTAATATCAATACCAGTCCGGCAGCGGTGCTCGCCTCCCTGGCTAAAGATGTGACACTTGAATCTGCACAAAAGCTGGTTGAAGAGCGTGGGACCGGCGGTTATGCTTCTGTTGATGAGTTTTTAAAACATGGCATATTTAACAAGGAAAAGCCGAAAAAGGATGGTCTGGCGATATCCAGTCAGCATTTCCTTTTATCTGCCCAGGTTATAATGGGACAATCCAGGTCACAGCT
>JASFOS010000119.1:0-6750 GCA_050116415.1 Thioalkalispiraceae bacterium | reverse complement strand
CATCAATATCAAGGATTCCGGCGAAGGCATCAATGAAGAGGATTTACCCCGGGTGTTTGACATGTTCGAGCGTCTCGGCAAGGAAGGTTCGACGTCACTGGGCTCGGGGGTCGGGCTGGCGTTGTGTATGAAACTGGTGCAAATGATGGGCGGTGATATCGGCGTGCGTTCACAAAAAGAGCAGGGCAGTACCTTCTGGATCGATTTGCCACAGGCATAAAAAAACCGGCAAAGCCGGTTTTTTTATTTGCCTGACATATCAGCCCGCCAGTTGGCGCAGTACATAATGCAGAATACCGCCATGACGGTAGTATTCCACTTCCTTGGGCGTATCGATACGTACCCGGGCAGTGAAGGTTTTACTGCTTCCGTCCTCGCTGGTTGCGGTTACGGTGACTTCCCTGGCCGTAGCATTATTCAAGCCTTCGATATTGAAGACTTCCTTGCCGGTTAAACCGAGTGATTCAGCTGTTTCGCCTTCCAGGTACTGTAAGGGTAAAACCCCCATGCAAACCAGGTTAGTACGGTGAATGCGTTCGTAGCTTTCAGCGATGACGGCTTTTACGCCCAGCAGGCGAGGACCTTTGGCGGCCCAGTCACGAGATGAACCTGAGCCATATTCCTTGCCAGCCAGCACGATCAAGGGGGTCGCTTCATCACGGTACTTCATTGCCGCATCGTAAATACTCATTTGCTCATTGCTGGGCATATGAATTGTTACACCACCCTCGGTACCCGGTGCTAACAGGTTGCGCAGGCGAATATTGGCAAACGTGCCACGCATCATGACTTCGTGGTTTCCGCGGCGTGAACCCAGTGAGTTGAAGTCAGCCGGCTTAACGCCTTTTGACTGCAGGTACTGACCAGCCGGGCTATCAGGCTTAATCGCACCCGCCGGTGAAATATGATCGGTAGTGACAGAATCGCCCAGCATGGCAAGCGCTCTCGCACCGGTAATATCAGCCGCTTCAGCCACGTCTTTACTCATACCTTCAAAGTACGGCGGGTGTTGAATGTAGGTTGAGTCGGACCAGGCGAATAACTGGCCTTCGGGGGAATCCAGCTCTAACCAGCGATCTTCACCACGATATACATCATGATAAGCCTGGGTAAATTCTTCACGGTTCACACTCTGGTTGATGGCCTCTTTTATTTCCTGTTGGGTCGGCCAGATATCCTTGAGGAATACATCGTTACCATCCTGGTCCTGACCAATCGCATCACTGTAAAGATCGATGTTCATGGTGCCCGCCAACGCATAAGCGACCACCAGTGGCGGTGAGGCCAGGTAATTCATGCGTACTTCGGCATGAACGCGACCTTCGAAGTTACGGTTACCGGAAAGTACCGAACAGGCTGACAGGTTACCTTCCGCAATCGCCCTGGAAACCGGTTCCGGTAATGGCCCCGAGTTACCGATACAGGTGGCACACCCGTAGCCGACTACGTGGAAGCCCAGGCTTTCCATGTCATCCAGTAACTCTGCCTGCTGCAAGTATTCTGTTACGACACGTGAACCAGGTGCCAGTGAAGTCTTCACCCAGGGTTTCACTTTTAAACCCCTGGCATGAGCCTTCTTGGCAACCAACCCGGCACCTAACATGACCGATGGATTGGAGGTGTTGGTGCAGGAGGTGATGGAGGCAATCACCACGGCGCCATCATCCAGGGTGACATCTTCACCATTAATGTTGATGGTTGCCGGTTTGCTACTCAGGTTGCGCTCGGCTTTTAATGCTGTCAGTGCATCGTTGAACATTGTCTTACTGTTCGAGAGCGGCACACGATCCTGTGGACGTTTAGGGCCGGCCAGGCTTGGCACGACACTGCTGATATCCAGTTCTACCACGCTGGTATATTCCGCTTGTTCGCTGGCTGCGCTACGGAACATACCTTGTTCCTTGGCATAAGCTTCAACCACGTCAATGTGTTCCTGGCTACGTCCGGTCAGGCGCAGGTAGTTAAGTGTTTCATCATCAATGGGGAAAATGCCGCAGGTTGCGCCATATTCGGGTGCCATGTTTGCCAGCGTGGCACGATCGGCCAGGGTCAGTTGGTCCAGGCCCGGGCCAAAGAACTCAACAAATTTACCCACCACACCATGTTGGCGCAGCATTTCGACCACGGTCAGGACCAGGTCAGTGGCTGTGGTGCCTTCCGGTAATTCACCGGTGAGTTTGAAACCGACGACCTGGGGAATCAGCATCGAGACAGGCTGGCCAAGCAGGGCGGCTTCCGCTTCAATACCTCCCACACCCCAGCCCAGCACACCCAGACCGTTAACCATGGTGGTATGCGAGTCGGTACCGACCAGGGTATCCGGGTAAGCCTGCAATACACCGTTGTTTTCCTGGGCAAACACCACGCGTGCCAGGTATTCGACATTGACCTGGTGAACGATACCGGTATCCGGGGGGACCACTTTGAAATTGGAAAAGGCTTTTTGACCCCATTTGAGGAAACTATAGCGTTCCTGGTTACGCTGGTATTCCAGTTGGGCGTTTAAATCCGGAGCATCCTTGCGACCGAAGGTGTCGATCTGTACCGAGTGATCGATTACCAGTTCGGCTGGCGACAGTGGATTGATTTTTTCAGGATCACCACCAAGCGTCTTCATGGCATCGCGCATGGCCGCCAGGTCAACAACAGCCGGTACACCGGTAAAATCCTGCATCAACACGCGGGCTGGGGTGTAGGCGATTTCAGTATCAGGCTCTGCCTTGGCATCCCAGTTGGCCATGGCCTTGATGTCATCGGCGGTCACACTGACACCATCTTCGTGGCGCAACAGGTTTTCCAGCAGGATTTTCAGAGAAAAGGGCAGTTTTGATGCGCCATCCACGGCATCCAGACGATAAATCTCATAATCTTTACCACCCACATTCAGGTTGGCGCGGGCATTGAAACTGTTGTTGTTTGAACTCATGCGGGCTCCTTGAAAATACCCAGTGTTATATTGTTGTTGCTAGTAAAACGAGGGCGCATTATACGCGAATTGGCCGGTTTTTGGACACTTGATGTGCTGAAACATCAATTCAGGGTAGGTTGACTACTCGCCAGTATTTGTTGTGCCTGTTCGACGAAACGCCTGCGTTTGAACAGGATTTGCCAGCGGCTCCCACCGAGCTGGTTCCAGAGGACCCCTGCGCGAATACCCCCCAGTAAAAGCGCGCGTATTTTATTGGCATTGTCGCTGTTGGAGAGGTATTGGCTTTCACCCGAGACCATGATCTTGGGTTGCAACTGGCTTACCGTGTCCGAGTAAAGCCCGGCCAGGTTGGCAATGACATTTTCATGTAATAAAGAGAAGTGTTCGGTTTGTTGCTTGGCGCGTTCAATACCGTTGGCCAGATAATCAAGCATCTCCCTGTTTTTAAGTAACTTGCCTTGTAGGTGCAGGATCGCAATCGCGTAACGGGTCATATCCATATCTCGTTCACGTGAGTCGCCACCCATTTGTTCGATTAAATTTTGCAGGCCGGTACGCAGGTTTTCCACGCTACCATAGACTGATTCGGCACTTGATGGGTTGATATCGAAGATAGCACTGATGATGGTTTGCATATCATGTTGATCAAGGCTGCCAGTGGTTGCCACATCTTTTACCAGTTTGGCAGACTGGAAGACCGCTGCCAGGGCCAGTGTTTTATCATGTAAATTGCGCATAACTTATTTCAGTTTCTTGATTCGATGATCCCGCCACCCAGGCATTTGTCACCGTCGTAAAAGACCACTGACTGTCCAGGTGTAATCGCCCATTGTGGTTCCTTGAACCGTACATGACAGCGGCCGTTTTGTATAGATTCAATGCTACATGGCGCATCTTTTTGTCGGTAACGGGTTTTAGCGCTGCACTGACAGGGTAAGGAAGGCGGGGAGCCGGAAACCCAGTGTAGTTGGCTGGCGATTAATTGTTGATGATACAGCAAGGGATCGTCATGGCCATTCACTACGATCAGAACGTTGTTGATCAAATCTTTTTCTGCCACGTACCAGACCGCGCCTTCATAGCCTTTAATGCCACCTATGCCCAGTCCCTGGCGTTGCCCCAGGGTGTAATACATCAAGCCATCATGCCTGCCCAATAGCTTGCCATCTGCTGTCTGTATTTCTCCGGGTTGTGCTGGCAGGTAGCGTTGTAAAAAGTCTTTGAAGTTTCTTTCACCAATAAAACAGATGCCGGTGCTGTCTTTCTTGTTATAGGTAACCAGTTGCTGTTGTTCGGCAAGTTTGCGTACCTCTTGCTTATCCAGCTCACCAACGGGGAACAGGCTATGAGCCAGTTGCTTTTGACCCAAGGTGTAAAGAAAATAAGTCTGGTCTTTATTTTCATCCTTGCCACGCAGCAAAAAATATTCACCATCCTGTTGCGAGATGCGCGCATAATGGCCAGTGGCAATAAAATCCGCCCCCTGGTCAATGGCATAATCAAGAAAGGCCTTGAACTTGATTTCCTTGTTACACAGGATATCCGGGTTTGGGGTGCGCCCGGCTTTGTACTCCTGCAAGAAATATTCAAAAACCCGGTCCCAGTACTGGTCAGAAAAGTTGACACCTTGCAAACTGATACCCAGTTCTTCACAGACGGCTTTGGCATCGGCCAGGTCATCTTCGGCGGCACAATGCGTTTCAGTGTCATCACCTTCCCAGTTTTTCATGAATACACCGGATACCTGGTAACCTTGTTGTTTAAGGAGCAAGGCGGCTACCGATGAGTCAACGCCTCCGGAAACGCCGACGATCACGTGTTGTTGCGAGGCTGTGTGCATAGGAAGATGGTGTTGGCCGATGAATGTTGAGAAAAGGGGATTATACCAGATTGTTATTAATGATCATTTATCCGCATACATCATGGTACACGGTCAGGGGAAAGTGTTGCCCGGAAAGGTAGTCCTCGATACAGCGTAACACCAGAGGACTACGGTGGCGTGCCTGTTGTTGCCTGATTTCTTCCAGTGTTAACCACACCGTGTCGATAATCCCGTCATCCAGTTCGCGTGTGGCATCGGGTTGACCGACCTGCCCATAAAAACAATGCCGCACATAGTGATGCCCGTTGGGATGCTGCCAGCGGTAAATCCCGGTTGCCATTTGCGGCACAAACCGGCGAGTCGTTTCTTCCAGTGTTTCGCGGATCACCGCGTCAATGATGCTCTCGTCAGGCTCGACATGCCCGGCAGGTTGATTCAGGACCGCGTGTCCAGACTCGATGGTTTTATCCTGTTCCTCGACGAGCAGGAACTTTCCTTCGTTTTCGATGATGGCGGCGACGGTCAGGTGAATGCGTGGTCTTGTGTTGTCCATGTGCTTTTTTCAGTAAGGATTGTGGCGCAGCTATTTTATGCCATTGTCCGGGCTGAAGACCATGTTCAATACAGTCGAGGTTCCAGTCACCCACCGCGTAGCGAATCAGTCGCAGCGTGGGGTGTCCTACCGCCGCGGTCATCCTGCGTACCTGGCGGTTACGGCCTTCACTGATGGTAATTTCCAGCCAGGTTGTAGGTATGTTGGCGCGATATCTGATGGGCGGGTGACGAGGCCATACCCCCGGTGCCTCGATGATTTTTACCCTGGCGGGCCGGGTCAGGCCATCTTTCAACTGTACGCCGTGTCGTAATGCTTCAATGCTAGGCATATCGGGCACCCCCTCGACCTGTACCCAGTAGGTTTTCGGCTGCTTGAATTTGGGGTGGCTAATCAAATGCTGCAGCGCACCGTCATCGGTCAACAGCAGCAGACCTTCGCTGTCCTTATCCAGCCGGCCGGCCGGGTAAACGCCCTTGATATCAATATAATCGGCCAGATTAGGGGATTCCCCTGAGAACTGGCAGAGTACATTAAACGGCTTGTTGAACAAAATAATCATAAAAATCAGTAATTTATAGGGTGTTGCGGGCTGCTGGTTGTCCACCCTATGCTATAAATAAGGCTAAAGTCCATACGCAATGTGTCGTTAACTAAATTAGTTTAAACCATAATATAATTATAAATAGCAGGGATACACGCTTTGACGCTCAGCAAGAGGATAACGAAAAGTTCGCTTTATGCACGCTTTCTCTGGATAAGTGTGCCCCTGGCTGTCGTTATCGTGGGTATCATTTACTATAGTCAGCATTATGCCAACCAGGCCACCTTCGAATCCCTGCAATCCATCAAGGATAACAGCCAACATAAATCCATTGCCGATAAAATTGATCATCACCTGCAGTTGATTGAAAAACAGGTATATCGGCACACGGTCTACCAGGACAAGGACTCAAGAAGAATTATCGACAAGGAATTATCCCGTCTGAAACAATTGCTGGATGAAATCAGCCAGCACCTCAACAACAGTCACGCAGATACGCACGATACCGGGTTTGAGAAGCAGGAAGATATCGTTAGTCTACTGAAGATTACAGTCCGTAAAATAGAAACCTATATCAAGTATTATTACAATGTTATCGATGATGTGAACCTGCGGTTTCCCGGTATGACGGTATTACTGAATGAATTACTGGTTCATAACATGAATTTTCTCCAGGCAACTGATGAAGCCTTGATTGATTTCCAGCAAACCAGTGACGTACACCGTGATCGTGAAGCCGAGCAATTATTTATAAAATCGCGTTATGCCTGGGTACAGCAAGTAAGCTGGTTCCGCCTGTTTGTCGCCAACCGTTCTGGTATTTTTGGTGCTCCGGAAAAAAGCATGAAACTCAACCTGCAAAACCGCCAGATATACATGCAACAGGTTGGTGAATATCTGAA
>JASFOS010000118.1:0-6791 GCA_050116415.1 Thioalkalispiraceae bacterium | reverse complement strand
CCATGAAAATGGCAATTCAATACTGGTATGCAAAAAATCAGCCTCAACGCCAGCGCTTCATTGCATTACGTTCGGCTTACCATGGTGATACCTTTGCCGCGATGTCGGTGTGCGACCCAGTAACCGGCATGCATACACTGTTCAAAGATGTTATTCCGCAACAGCTGTTTATCAACCAGCCACGTAGTCGCTTTGGTGAAGCATGTCACGAGGAGGACCTTGCGGCACTGGAGACAACCCTGCGTGAACATCATCAGCATACCGCGGCGTTAATCATGGAGCCGATTGTCCAGGGTGCCGGTGGGATGTGGTTTTATTCCGCCGAGTACCTGCAAAAAGCCCGCGAGTTATGTGATCAGTACCAGGTATTGCTGATACTGGATGAAATTGCCACCGGGTTCGGCCGTACCGGGAAACTGTTTGCCTGTGAGCACGCCGCCATCTCACCCGATATCATGTGTATTGGCAAAGCACTGACCGGCGGTTACCTGACATTGGCGGCGACCTTGACCACCCGGCAAGTAGCGGCAACCATTGATGCCGGTGAGCCGGGCGTGTTTATGCACGGTCCAACTTTCATGGCAAACCCGTTAGCCTGCAGTGCCGCGACAACGAGCATTGACTTGCTGCTACACAGTAACTGGCAAGAAAAAATTGCCCAGATTGAAAACAGCCTGCAATCCGGTCTTGCCGCCTGCGAAACCCTGGACAGCGTAAAAGAAGTGCGTGTGCTTGGCGCCATCGGGGTTATCGAGATGAAACAACCGGTAAACATGGAAGTGATCAGCGAGGCATTTGTTAATGCCGGGGTCTGGGTGCGTCCTTTTGGAAGGCTCGTCTATCTGATGCCACCCTTTGTTATCAGCCAGGATGAACTCCAGTCCCTGACGGATGCTGTTGTTTCGGTGATAAAGGACTACGTGGCAGACTAAAACGTTTTATTTAGATCTTTGAGACGGGCAAGCGCGCCGTATAAACCGGTGTGCTCACTTTCAATAAGTTTTACCCTGACCTGTTCCAGGTTCGAGCTCATTTGCCCCTTGTTGACAAACGCCTTGATAAAACGTTGACTTAAACGGGTATCCAGTATTTTAGGTGCTATACCCCCGGCAATATATATTTCAGCCAGCGGGTAGTAATGCAGCGCCACATTACCTGCAGCCGCACCATAAATATCAGTGAAGCAGTCCAGTGCTCGCTGACAAAGCTCATCATCATGTGAACGGGCGAACTCCGTGATCGCTCTGGCAGGATCCGTTTCCTGCATAGCTTGCTCGATCACGCTGGACTGTTTAAAGTTGTGGACCTCATGCAAAAATCGGTAAATTCTTGCCAGGCCTTTACCTGACAATACCATTTCCTGGCTGACATGCTGATGCTGCTTGAGTAACCAGCCCAACAGCTCGAGTTGTTGCTGGTTTTCTGGCGCAAAACCAACATGCCCTGCTTCACTGGAAAACACCTGATAATGATCTTCAATCCATTTGCGATGTGCGACGCCAAGCCCGGTACCGGCGCCGATAATCGCCGCATCAACCGGAACGGGGAAATCCTCTTCACTATTACCGTGTTGCAGGATCCTGGTATTGTCATCATCCAGCTCGGCAATACCATAGGCAACGGCAACAAAATCATTCAGCAGTATGATATGCGGTATATCCAGGTCCGTCTTGAGCTGTTCTGCACTAACCACCCAGGGCAAGTTTGTTATTGAGGCAGTGCCTGATTTCACAGGTCCGGCTACTGCAAAACAAGCCGCGTCGACTGTACCGCTAAAATAAAACTCCGAGAAGAATCCCGTGATAACTTCCTGCAACCCGGAATAATCATTACTGTAATAATTTTTCTGCGCATAAACGTTCAGGCTCTCGCCATCGAACTCGGCGAGCACCAGCCTGGTATTGGTTCCACCGATGTCTCCAGCAAGTACTTTCATAGGAAGCGTATCAGCCTTTACGTTTACCAGATGGTCTTCGTTGCTTGTAATGATTAATCAGACCGTTGGTGGAGCTGTCGTGAGAAACCACTCGTTCAGTATCATTAAGTTCATCAAGAATACTTTTAGCCAGCTGTTTACCTAGTTCAACGCCCCACTGGTCAAATGAATTTATATTCCATATAACACCCTGCACGAATATTTTGTGTTCATACAATGCGATAATAGAACCGAGCGTTTTTGGGTCTAACGTATCAAATAACAACGTGCTGGTTGGGCGGTTGCCGGGGAAGACTTTATAAGGCAACAGCTGTTCAATTTGTTCCTCACCAAGCCCCTGCCGTTGTAGTTCCTCGCGGGCTTCCTGCTCGGTTTTACCACGCATTAGCGCTTCGGTTTGGGCAAACACGTTCGACATCAGCGCACGGTGGTGCCTGGCAATACAGCGAAAACTATATACCGGCGCCAGAATATCTGCCGGTACCAGTTTGGTGCCCTGGTGTAACAACTGGAAAAAAGCATGCTGACCGGCAATTCCGATCTCACCAAAAATAACCGGTCCGGTCGTATAATCGACTTCCTGCCCCGCACGATCCACGTACTTTCCATTGCTTTCCATGTCTGCCTGTTGCAGGTAGGAGGGAAAACGATGCAAATGCTGGTCATACGGCAGGATCGCCATGGTTTGTGCATTAAAGAAATTGTTATACCAGATACCCAGAAGCGCCATGATCACAGGGATGTTTTCGTTTAGCGGTGCATTTTTGAAATGCTGATCGACTTCATAAGCACCTTGTAATAGCTCATCGAATTGTTCAGATCCGATAGCAATAACAATCGATAGCCCTATCGCTGACCAGAGCGAATATCGTCCACCTACCCAGTCCCACATCTTGAAGATATTATCTACACTAATACCAAACTCCTTGGCGAGGGTGATGTTGGACGTTACCGCGCAAAAATGTCGTTCAATATATTCATCACTCCCCATCTGACTGATATACCATTCGCGTGCCGTCTCGGCATTGACCATCGTATCCTGGGTAGTAAATGTTTTGGATGCGATTATGAAAAGGGTTGTTTCTGGTGCGAGATATTCCAGCGTATCATTGATATGATTCTCATCGATATTCGATACAAAATGAACATTCAAATCATGTAGCGCGTACGGTCGTAGTGCCTCGGTGACCATCAATGGACCCAGGTGTGAGCCTCCAATACCGATATTTACCACATCAGTTATCGGCTGGTTGGTTACCCCGCGCCACTTTCTTGTCCTGATTTTTTCTGCCAGTTGCTTTACCCGTTCCAGTTCCTGCCGCACATCGGCAAGGATATCTTCACCATCAATAACAAGTGACTGGTCACCCTGATTTCTTAAGGCGGTATGTAATACTGCCCGGTTTTCGGTATGATTGATCGGTTCGCCATCGAACATCTTTTTAATCCATGATGATAAGTTCGCTTGTTCGGCTAATTTAAGTAGCAGGCTCAACGTCTTGTCATTGATACGATTCTTGGAAAAATCATATAAAATATCATTGAGTTGTAATGAATACTTATCAAACCTCTGTTTATCATTTTCAAACATCTCACGCATATGATGATCTTTAATCTCATCATAGTGAGTTTGTAATGCAGACCATATGTTTGAATGTTTCAGTCCGGACATGCTCACTCCATTTCCCTGCTTAGCCAGTGGACATTCAATGATGTCCCTGTATAGTTCTCAGCAATATTTGTTCCATGTTTCACGACAGCACCTGGTGTAACTCTCAGATGTATTTCATCCCGCTTGTCACCAATCCATGGCCTGGCCAAGCGCGCCAGCGCGCACCACTTTGAACCATGGCAGAATCTATGCTCAATATTAGGGCAAAAAAATGGACAATTAAAGACGTATCACGGCAAGTGCCATATAATGGGGCCACCGGTTTCTGGCCCGCGTTATGCATCACGTTACCCAATAATGGAAAAATGACTGACACTCATGAAAATATTAACTATTAATTCTACGCCCTACACTGATCAAAAACCTGGTACTTCCGGGCTGAGAAAAAAAGTCAGAGTATTTCAGCAACCCCACTACCTGGAAAACTTTGTGCAGGCAATATTTGATAATGCAAGTGAACTGAAAAATAACCTGTTAATTGTCGGTGGTGATGGTCGTTATTTCAACGAAAAGGCTATCCAGATTATTTTAAAAATGGCTGCTGCCAATGGCATAAAACACGTGATGGTTGGGGAAAATGGCCTGTTATCAACCCCGGCCGTTTCACACCTGATCCGCAAGTACCAGGCGGCTGGAGGAATTATTTTATCCGCCAGCCATAATCCGGGCGGACCTGAGGGAGATTTTGGTATCAAGTTCAACATTAGCAATGGTGGACCAGCGCCGACCCTGTTTACCGATGCTGTCTACGAAACAAGTAAAACAGTCTGTCAATACCGGATCGCAGATGCTGAGGACATTCCGCTTGACCGGCAACAAACCTGCCAACTGGCTGGTATGCAAATCGATATTATCGATTCGGTACGCGATTACGCTGATTTGATGGAGTCATTATTTGATTTCGGCAAAATCAGGGCGCTATTCGAATCCGGTGTACTCAGTATGTGTTTTGATGCCATGCATGCTGTAACCGGGCCATATGCACAAGAAATCTTTGAAAACCGCCTGGCGGCTAATGTTGATACAGTTATCAATGCGACACCGCTCACTGATTTTGGCGGCGGACATCCGGATCCTAACCTGGCCCATGCCCATGAACTCCTGGCCAGGCTGAATGCCGGACCAGCGGCACCGGCTTTCGGTGCTGCATCTGATGGTGATGGTGATAGAAACATGATTCTGGGACAGAATTTCTTTGTCAATCCCAGTGATAGCCTGGCTATAATGACGGCTAATGCGCATTTGTTACCAGGCTACCGACAAGGCTTAGCCGGTGTGGCGCGCTCACTGCCTACCAGTCGTGCCGTTGACAAGGTTGCCATGACGCTGGATATCGATTGTTATGAAACACCTACCGGCTGGAAGTATTTTGGCAACCTGCTGGATGATAAGCGTATCACACTTTGTGGCGAGGAAAGCTTTGGCTCAGGCTCCGACCATGTCAGGGAAAAAGACGGTATCTGGGCGGTACTGTTCTGGCTGAACCTGATTGCGCTCAAAGGTAAATCAGTCGAGCAAATTACCCGTGAACACTGGCAACACTTCGGGCGTCATTATTATACACGTCATGATTATGAAGCGATTGATAGTGATGTTGCCGAGCAGTTGATTCAGAACCTGAGAAATATTTCAGGGACGCTGTCCGGACAGGAGTTCTATGGCTATAAAGTGCTGCTCTGTGATGATTTTAGTTATATTGACCCGGTAGATAACAGTATTACCGAACATCAGGGTATCCGCGTCCTCTTTGAGGATGAATCACGTATCGTGTTCAGGTTGTCCGGTACCGGTACCGAAGGCGCTACCTTACGCATCTATATAGAAAGGTATGTCACAGATAGTGATTTACACCACCTTGACCCACAGATAGCCCTGGCAGAATTAATCACTATTGCGAATCAAATCGCCGAAATCAAGCAACGCTGCAATCGTGAGAAACCCGACGTGATAACCTGAACCTCCGCTCAGTCAGTTTTAAGCTGCCAGATTTCTTCATTATATTCCTGCATGGTGCGATCCGTTGAAAAATAACCACTGGAAGCTGAGTTAACGATACTCATCCTCGTCCAGGTTGTACGATCCCGGTATGCCCTGGACACCATTGCCTGCGCATCCACATAACTTCTGAAATCGGCTAGCGTCATCCAGGGATCATCGGGACTGAGGAGTGATGCGATGATGTCATCAAAAATGCCCGGTTCAAAGGAATTGAATTGACCGCATTTTAAAAGATGCATAACACGAGCCAGATCTTCATCCTCTTCGACCAGACCCTGAGGATGATAATGATTACGGCGTGCTTCTACATCCTCTGCTTTCAGGCCAAACAGGAAAAAGTTGTCCTCACCAACCGCCTCGAGTATTTCAATATTGGCACCGTCATAGGTACCGATAGTAATCGCACCGTTCATCATGAACTTCATGTTGCCGGTGCCCGAAGCCTCCTTGCCAGCAGTTGATATCTGTTCCGATAAATCCGTACCAGGACAGATAACTTCCATTATTGAAACCCCGTAATTGGGAATGAACGCCAGCTTGAGTTTATCACCCACGTCACGATCATTATTAATAATATCAGCGATATTATTGATCAGTTTTATGATTTGCTTTGCCCGCAGGTAACCCGGTGCAGCTTTGCCGCCTATAAGTACGCAGCGATCTGTCCAGTTTTCTGTATCACCGCGTTTTATGCGGTCGTAAAGATGAATAACATGTAAAACGTTCAGGAGCTGTCTTTTATATTCATGTATACGTTTGACCTGCACATCGAACAAGGCATTGACATTAAAGTCAATATTGCATTGTTCTTTAACCAGTTTTGCAAGACGACGTTTGTTTTCCTGCTTGACTGAGAACCATCGCTCAGCGAATTCCTTGTCATTCACGTGCTGTTTAAGGTTTTCGATCTTTTCGAGATGATTAATCCAGCTATTACCAATCTTTTCATCAATCAGTTGACTCAATTGCGGGTTGGCATGCGCAATCCAGCGGCGCGGCGTCACGCCGTTGGTTTTGTTGTTAAATTTCTCAGGCCATAACTCATAGAAGTCCCTGAATAACCCTTCTGATAGCAGCCTGGAATGCAGGGCGGCGACACCGTTCACAGAAAAACTGCCGACGATTGCCAGGTAGGCCATGCGCACAAACCTGACATCCCCTTCCTCGATGAGTGACATTCTGGTT
>JASFOS010000117.1:0-6893 GCA_050116415.1 Thioalkalispiraceae bacterium | reverse complement strand
CATTTATATGAAATCCTCAAGGAGCGCGGTTTATTAAAAGATAAAACCGTCGGTCGGGTTGCGTTTAACGAGATTACCAAGCGCGCGATCAACGAAGCCATCGAGCATCCACGTGACCTGTCTGATGATCTGATCAATGCACAACTGGCTCGTCGTGCACTGGATTACCTGGTTGGCTTTAACCTTTCTCCCTTGCTGTGGAAAAAAATCCGTCGTGGTCTGTCGGCAGGTCGTGTACAGAGTCCGGCACTGCGACTGATCGTCGAACGTGAACTGGAAATCGAAAAATTCAAACCCAAGGAATACTGGACCATCGATGCCGAAGTTGAGAGTGATGGCAGCCAGTTTTCTTCCAAGCTGATTCACCTGGAAGGCAAGAAACTTTCCCAGTTCACGATTAATAGTGAAAACAAAGCCAGGAATGCAGAAGAAGTTATAAACAAGGCCGCCGCTGGCAAGTTACACATCGCCAAGGTTGAAAAGAAAAAACGTAAACGTAACCCGGCTGCGCCGTTTACAACCTCGACTTTGCAACAGGAAGCCTCACGCAAGCTCGGCTTCACCGCCAAGAAAACCATGAGCATCGCGCAGCAGCTTTATGAAGGTATCGAGCTTGATGGTGAAACAGTTGGTTTGATCACCTACATGCGTACCGACTCGGTGAACCTGGCCAACGAAGCACTGGATGAAATTCGCGGTTACATCAGTGACAAGTACGGCGCGGACAATGTGCCGGATGAGTCTCGGGTATTTAAAACCAAGGCCAAGAATGCCCAGGAAGCGCACGAGGCGGTGCGTCCCACTTCAGTCAACCATGAACCAGCGGCGATTAAAAAACATTTAAGCAAGGACCAGTTCCGGCTTTATGACTTGATCTGGAAACGCACCGTGGCCTGCCAGATGATCCATGCCACGCTGGATACCGTCGCCGTGGACTTAACCGCAGGCGAGGGTAATATTTTCCGCGCCAATGGTTCAACCGTGGTCAAGCCCGGTTTCATGGCGGTTTACCAGGAAGGTACCGATGATGCCAAGACCGCAGCCGATGACAAGGACAAGCTGTTACCGCCGATGAAGGAAGGTGACGATGTCAAACTGTTAAAGATTTTACCCGAGCAGCATTTTACCGAACCGCCACCGCGCTACTCGGAAGCCAGCCTGGTCAAGGCGCTGGAAGAACATGGTATCGGTCGGCCTTCGACCTATGCCTCGATCATCTCCACCTTGCAGTCACGTGAATACGTGGAGATGGACAAGAAGCGCTTTATTCCAACCGACGTGGGACGCATTGTTAACAAGTTCCTGACCGAGCATTTTACCCAGTACGTGGATTATGACTTTACCGCCAACATGGAAGATGAGCTGGATGCCATCTCACGCGGTGAGGAAGACTGGGTGCCGATGATGAAAAATTTCTGGCAACCGTTTAAAGACCTGGTGGATGACAAGGAAGTAAGCGTAGATCGAAAAGACGTCACCCATGAACAGCTGGATGAGAAGTGTCCCAAGTGTGGTGGCAGCCTGGCAATCCGCCTCGGTCGTCGCGGCCGCTTTATCGGTTGTAACAATTACCCGGAATGTGACTACACGCGTAACGTTAACGAGGATGCCAATGCAGAGCCGGAAGTGATCGAGGATCGTAAATGCCCGGAATGTGGGTCGGATCTGATCATACGTCACGGCCGTTATGGCAAGTTTATCGGCTGTAGCAGTTACCCGGAGTGCAAGCATATTGAGCCGCTGGAAAAACCGGAAGATACCGGTGTGCAATGCCCAGAATGTAAAAAAGGCAATATGCTGAAACGCAAATCGCGTAATGGAAAGATCTTCTATTCCTGTGAGCATTATCCGGAGTGCAAATATGCAGTCTGGAACCTGCCATTGAATGAAGCCTGCCCGGATTGCGGCTGGCCCATGCTGACCTTGAAGACCACCAAACGCCGTGGAACCGAAAAGGTCTGCCCGCAGAAGGAATGTGGTTTCACAGAATCCGTGGAAACGGATGAAGAAGAAGCCGAAGCTGAATAACCTTTTGCGTCATCATGCCTGATGATCAAATCCAGCATGCTGTCGAAGTATTAAAGCGGGGCGGAGTGATTGCCTACCCGACCGAGGCCGTGTTTGGCCTGGGCTGTGATCCGCTCAATGCTGATGCGGTCAAACGTATACTGCACATCAAGGGGCGCGATGCGGAGAAAGGCCTGATCCTGATCGCCGCTGACTATCAACAACTTAAACCATTTATAACCAGCCTCGATCAGGAAACAGAAAAAACCTTACTGGCAAGCTGGCCCGGTCCGGTCACCTGGTTAATACCCGCTAATCAATCAGTGAGTCAAAGCTTGCGAGGCAGTCATTCGACGCTCGCGGTACGTGTCTCCGATCATCCGTTAGTACAGGAACTCTGCAGGGCTTTTGGTGGTGCGATAGTCTCAACCAGTGCCAACCCGGCGGGTAAAGAGCCGGCGCGTACTGCCAAGCAGGTAAAAGATTATTTTAAAGACCAGCTGGATGCAATTGTCGAAGGACAAACCGGTGGTCTGGATAAACCAACAGAAATTCGTGATGCAATAACCGGTGAGGTTATTCGATCCGCCTAACAAAGCCAGGAAGATATAATGAGCCAAGTTGATGTCAATGCCGTAAAACAATACCTGTTGAACCTGCAAGATGAAATCTGTAATGCACTTGCCGATGAAGATGGCGGCAAGCCTTTCATCGAAGACAGCTGGGACCGGGATAACGACAGCAGCACCAACCTGAAAGGCGGGGGGCGTTCACGGGTCATGGAAGAAGGTGCGGTGTTTGAAAAAGCCGGCATTAATTTTTCCCACGTGCATGGTGATACCTTGCCGGGTTCAGCCACCGCGCACCGCCCGGAGCTGGCAGGTCGCAGTTTCCAGGCGCTGGGCGTGTCACTGGTGATCCATCCCCGTAATCCATATGTGCCTACCTCGCACGCCAACGTGCGGTTTTTTATTGCTGAAAAAGACGGCGAAGATCCGGTGTGGTGGTTTGGTGGGGGGTTTGATTTAACCCCTTATTATGGTTATGACGAGGACGTGATTCACTGGCACACGGTAGCCAGGCAAGCTTGTGAACCGTTTGGTGAAGACGCGTATTCAAGATACAAGCAATGGTGTGACGAGTATTTTTACCTGAAACACCGTGATGAACCGCGTGGCGTGGGTGGCCTGTTTTTCGATGATCTTAATGAGGGCGGCTTTGAGCAATGCTTTGCTTTTATGAAAAGCGTGGGTGATCACTATATCCCTGCCTATCGACCGATCGTGAGCAGGCGTAAAAATACGGACTACGGTGAACGTGAGCGCGAGTTCCAGTTATATCGTCGTGGGCGTTACGTAGAGTTTAACCTGGTGTTTGATCGCGGTACGCTGTTTGGTCTACAGACCGGTGGCCGGACCGAATCGATCCTGATGTCATTGCCACCGTTGGTCAGCTGGAAATACAACTGGCAACCTGAAAAAAATACACCGGAAGCCGAGCTCTATGAAAAATACCTGGTTCCCAGGGACTGGATCTGAGCAACAGCTTAAAACGTCCTCTCATGACGGGCCATCACGGCCCGTTTTTCATTTAATTGTCATCTGAACAATTTAAGCTATGTGCATCATTAATGTGCGTACGTGCACTAAAAGTGCAGGTGGATTCAACCGTGCAAGCGAGCGAGAACTAATAAGCCTATGTTTTATAGGATAATTTGTTTCTGGTATCGAATTTGCTTTAACGGGTTTATCAACACGATGACAAACTTTTGATGTAAACCATGGGGGAAAGATGATGCAAACTAAAAAGGATCTTGTTCTGCAAACGGTCAGCCTGATCATTGCCGGTGTGGTACTGGTTGCCGCGTTGATTATGCTGACAACTGTCTAATTATCATCATTATTGTTGCCACTGAACCAGGCCAGCAGCGCCACGGCTGCGATGACAAGTATCGCGGTACCATAAATCAGGATACGTAGCGTAGTCTCCGACATTTTGATCGGGGATTAAACCAGGCCGTAAAAAGCCGGGAATAATAAAATTGAAATGACGACCAGCACCTGGATAGTAATAAAGGGAACCACGCCTTTGTAAATATCCACGGTTTGCACGCCGGCCGGGGCAACACCTTTTAAATAAAACAGGCTGAACCCAAACGGCGGGGTCAAAAACGAGGTTTGCAGGTTCATGGCAATCAGGATCGCAAACCAGAGTGGCGCAATCCCCAGTGCGTCGGCCACCGGTGCGAGAATGGGTACGATGATAAACGAGATTTCCACGAAGTCGATGAAAAAACCCAGCACCATGATCACCAGCATCGACAGGATCAGGAAGCCCATTTTTTCACCGGGTAGGCCCAGCAAGGCCTCTTCCACGATGACATCGCCACCGGTATAGGTAAAGGCCATGGAGAAGGCCGTGGCGCCAAGCAGGATGGCAAATACCATGGCGGTGATCTTGACGGTTTCCAGTGACGCGTCGAACAACATTTTCCAGCTAAACTGGCGATACAGGAGCGCCAGCAGGATGGCGCCCATCCCGCCCAGTGCCGAGGACTCGGTGGGGGTGGCAATGCCGGCAAAGATTGAACCCAGTACCACCAGGATCAGTGCCAGCGGTGGCAGGATGGCAATGACAGCCTGTCGATATTGTTGCAGCTTGGTGGCAGTATCACTTTGCATCGGGATGGCCGGGGCAGATTGCGGATTGCTGAAGGCGTAGAACACGATGTAGCCGACGTAGGCCAGGATCAGGACCAGGCCCGGACCGACCGAAGCCTGGAACAAGTCACCTACCGGGATGCCCATCACGTCACCGAGGATGATCAAAATGATTGAGGGTGGGATGATTTGCCCCAGGGTGCCGGAGGCGCAAATCGTGCCGGTGGCCAGGCGTTTGTCGTAATTGTACTTGAGCATCACCGGTAACGAGATCAGGCCCATGGCTACCACCGATGCGCCCACAACGCCGGTAGAGGCAGCCAGTAACCCACCCACCAGGATGGTGGAGATGGCCAGGCCGCCACGCACGCTGCCAAACAGTTTACCCATCGACTCGAGTAATTGTTCCGCGAGCCGGGTCTTTTGCAACACGATGCCCATGAACACGAACAGTGGCACGGCCATCAGCACGGTGTTTTCCATGATGTACTGGATACGGTGTGGCATGAAGGCAAACAGGTCAGCGCCTTCGGCAAAGACGCCAAAAATTAACGCGATGCCACCGAACACGAAGGCGACCGGAAAACCGGACAGTAACATGGCCAGTGCCACGAAAAACATGATAATGCCAATCATAGGGCACTGGCTCCCTGGTGTTTTTTGCTATGCCTGTCATCATGGCCGAGCAAGGTGTTTATCGACTTGAGGATTAACCCCAGGCCACTGATAAAAACGGCAACAAAGGCAAACGGAATCACACCCTTGATAATCCAGCGATATGGCAGGCCACCAGGATCCCCGGAGCGCTCTCCCAGCTCGTAGGCTTCCAGCATGAAGTCGACACCATACCAGGCAACCAGCAGGGTAAACGGCACCAGCAGTACCAGGCAGCCGATCAAGTCGATCCAGGCCTGTTTGCGGACACTGAACTTCTCGTAAAAAATATCAACCCGTACATGGCCATCCTTGAACAGGGTGTAGGGGATACCCAGCATGAAGATCGTGGCGTAAAGATGCCACTCCAGCTCCTGCATACCGATGGATACATCGTTAAACAGGTAACGCATGATCACATCGTAAAAGACATTGAGCAGCAGTAACAGGAACAAAACGGCACTGAATTTACCGAGGATCTCGGAGAAACGGTTGATGATTGCTTCTGCTTTTTTCAACAGCATGTTTTTATATTCCTGAAAAAAGCCGGTAGCGGAACTCTACCGGCTTTAAACAGGATACTACCAAGCTTATTTTGATGAAAGACTGTCGAGGTACGCGCGATCGGAAATATTGGTCCAGGCACGGGCCTTTTTCATATAGGCTGCCTGTGATTGCTGGATTTCCCTGGCCAGCGGGCTTTTCGCTGCGGCTTCCGCCAGTAATTCCTTGTTGGCTTCTTGCAGCGCATCAATGACCTGCTTGGGAAACGTCTTGATCTTGATGTTGGGGTATTCGGTCGCGATCTTGGCCCAGTTCTCGGCACTGGCATGATAGGAATGGATATACATGTCGTAGGCGGCCGTGCGCATGGCGACACGCAGGATTTCCTTCAGGTCGTCAGGCAACTTTTTCCACACCCGCGCGTTGATAAGGAACTGCATTTCACTGGCGGGTTCATGCCAGCCGGTGTAATAGTAGGGTGCGATCTTGTGAAAGCCCATGCGTAAATCCAGTGAAGGTCCGACCCATTCCAGGGCATCGATGGTGCGACGTTCTAGCGCGGTATACAGTTCACCAGCCGGGATATTGGTCGGCTTGGCGCCCACCCGGGCCATGATTTCACCGGCAAAACCGGGAATACGCATCTTGAGACCTTTCAGATCCTCGATACTGTTGATCTCCTTCTGGAACCAGCCACCCATCTGGTTACCGGTATTGCCACCGGGAAACGATAACAGGCCATATTTACCATAGACCTTTTGCATCAGTTCCATGCCACCGCCGAAATAGAACCAGCCGTATTGTTCCGCAGCGATCATGCCGAAGGGCATACTGGTGAAATAGAGGGTTTCCGGCACCTTGCCTTTCCAGTAATAGGAACCGGAATGTCCCATGTCATACTGGCCGGAGCGTACCATGTCGAAAATACCCAGCGCCGCTTTATGCTTGTTCTTGGAATCAATGGTGATTTTCAGGCGACCATTGGACATGGTTTCAGCCATTTTCGCCATGTTCTTGGTGGTATCACCAAAAATCGGGAAATTAGCCGGCCAGGTTTCAGCCAGCTTG
>JASFOS010000116.1:0-6906 GCA_050116415.1 Thioalkalispiraceae bacterium | reverse complement strand
TTTCTTGTTGACCGTGGTGACGTTTACTTCAGGATCCAGCGCGGCCAGTGTTTCTCGCGCCGAGTCCACCTTGGTTTTGCCAATGTCGTTGGAGGAATGCAGTACCTGGCGTTGCAAGTTGGACAGTTCGACCTTGTCAAAGTCCACCAGGATCAAGTGCCCAACACCCGCCGCCGCCAGGTACAGGGCCACCGGCGAACCCAGTCCCCCCATACCAACAATCAGCGCCGTGGCATTTAACAGTTTTTGCTGGCCGGCGACATCGACTTGCGGCAGCATAATCTGGCGGCTATAGCGTAAAAGTTGTTCGTCATTCATGAAGGGATTGTATGTCCTGCCAACAAGGCTGTGAAGTGAATCGGTTCAGGACCATTGACCGATCGCAACCCGTGGATTGTTACCGTAGTCAGTGAAATCCTGGCAGTGCTGAAAGCCGGCCTGTTGCATCAGGTGGATCACGGCTTCGCCCTGGTCGTAGCCGTGTTCCAGTAATAACCAGCCGCCGACTTTCAAGTAGCTTGGCGCATGTTCAATAAGGTGTGATAGGTCATCCAGGCCAGATGGCCCGGCGGTCAATGCGCTACCGGGATCGAAGCGCACGTCACCGTGCGACAGGTGCGGATCCTCCTCGGCGATATAAGGCGGGTTGGAGACGATCATATCAAACACCTGGTCATGCAGTTCATCGAACCAGATGCTACGCACGAAGCGCACGTGCTCCAGCTTGTTTAAGCGCGCGTTTTCCTCGGCAATGGTCAGGGCCTTGAGCGATTTGTCAGTGGCCACGATTTCAACACCGGGCCGTTCGCTGGCAATGGCCAGGGCAATGGCGCCACTGCCAGTGCCCAGATCGGCAATGTTCCAGAAGGCATTGTCAGGGATACGTTCCAGCGCCAGTTCCACCAGGCGTTCGGTATCGGCTCGCGGGATAAGGGTATCGGGGGTGACCTTGAGTTTTAGTGACCAGAATTCCTGCTCGCCAATGATATGGGCCATGGGTTCACCCTGGCTGCGGCGTGCCAGCAGGTCGCGAAACAGTTGTTGCTGTTCATCGCTGAGGGTCTTCTCCGGCCAGGCATGCAGCCAGCTGCGGGTTTGTTGCAGGGCATGGGCCAGTAACAATTCGCTGTCCAGCCGGGCAGATTCCGAGCTGTGCCGGAGCATGGCCAGCGCCTGGTCAAGACATTGTTTAACGGTCTCAGTCATCGGTTTATCGCATTTGCCGGACTAATGCCGGCAAGTTTCTCCAGGTCAGCCGGGTGTAGTCTAAAGTACCCGGAATATTAGTATGATATTTTGATTCAGGTCATGGTTTCAGCGTGTTGAACTGCTAGACTTTCACAGGTTCTAATAAATCATACTCCATGATTGTTCGGAGAAAGATAGTGAAAAGATGGATTTTATCATTCACCACCCTGCTGATCCTGTCAACACAGGCAGGGTATGCGGAACAACTGGCAAAAACTCTGAAAGGACAGGTTGTTACCGACGACCCGGTAGGCTTGCGCGTCATGATAACAGACCAGGAAGGGACCCTGCTTGACCTGACGGACACCGGTGCGCTGGGCGTTTACAAGCTGGACCTCACCGTGATGGATACGCCTTCAAAAGCCCAGGTCAGCAAGTTGTTCGTGGTGGTGCGCGACAAGTCAGGGAACAGCAAGAAAGTGCCGGTTGCCGATTACCTGAATATTTTTGATGAGACGGTGTTGTTGAGGCCGATTACCCTCAACTAGCGACAGTCCCTCATTCCTCACCGATGGCCGCCAGCAAGTCGGCCTGGTGTTCGGCAATCAGCGGCTCGATGACCTCATCGAGGTTTCCCTGCATCACCTCATCGAGCTTGTAGAGGGTAAGGTTGATGCGGTGATCCGTGATACGGCCCTGCGGGAAATTATAGGTACGGATACGCTCGGAACGGTCGCCACTGCCCACCAGCAGCTTACGGGTCTGGGCCTGCTCGGCGTGGGCTTTTTCTTCTTCGATTTGTTGCAGCTTGGCGTTGAGCAGGCTCATGGCGCGGGCCCGGTTCTTGTGCTGGGAACGCTCATCCTGGCACTCCACCACGATGCCGGAGGGCAGATGGGTAATACGAATCGCCGAGTCGGTTTTGTTGACGTGCTGGCCACCGGCGCCGGAGGCGCGAAAGGTATCGACTTTCAGATCCGCCGGGTTGATATCGATAGTTTCCACTTCGTCGGCTTCTGGCATTACCGCCACCGTGCAGGCCGAGGTATGAATACGTCCCTGCGACTCGGTTTCCGGTACCCGTTGTACGCGATGGCCGCCGGACTCGAACTTCAGGCGTGAGTAGGCACCCTGGCCCACGATGCGCACGATGATTTCCTTGTAACCGCCGTGCTCACCCAGGCTCTCGCTCAGTACCTCGGTTTGCCAGAGTTGCTGCTCCGCGTAGCGGGCATACATGCGGTACAGATCACCGGCAAATATCGCCGCTTCGTCACCACCGGTGCCGGCGCGGATTTCCAGGAAAATGTTTTTCTCATCATTGGGATCCGACGGCAACATCAGGATTTGCAACTCGTTTTCCAGCGCGTCCTTGCGTGCCTCGGCCTGGCTCAGTTCCTCTTCGGCCATTTCCCGCATCTCGGCATCGGAATCTTTCAGCATGTTGTTGGCTTCTTCAATATCCGCCAGGGTGGCCTGATAGTTCTGGAAGCAGCTGATGACCGGGTTGACCTGGGCATATTCCTGCGACAGGGCACGGAAACGATTCTGATCGTTGATGACCTCGGGATCGGCCAGCAGGGCGTTGATTTCATCAAGGCGATCAGACAGGGCTTCCAGCTTGTGGCGGATTGAATCTTTCATGGGCGTGGTTAGTTGTTGTTTTCTTTGAGACTGAACAGTTCGCGCGCGGTATCCAGGATGTCTTCACGGCCGTCATAGGCGGCGCGGCTCATTTGCACGCTGGGTTCATGCACCAGCTTGTTGGTCAGGGTGCGCGCCAGTTCGTTGAGCACCTGTTCGGGGTCCTTGCCCGCCGCCAGTTGCCGCCTGGCATTTTTCATGACTTCGTCACGCACTTCTTCGGCCTGTTCGCGCACCGCGCGAATGGTGTCAACCGCGTCCAGGGAACGCAGCCAGCCCATGAAGTGTTCGACCTGTTGTTCGATAATTTCTTCGGCCTGTTGCGCGGCTTCTTCGCGCGACTGGCGGCCTTCCTCGATCACTTCCTGCAGATCATCCACGGTGTACAGGTAGACATCGTCCAGGCTGTTCACTTCCGGTTCGATATCACGGGGCACGGCAATATCCACCATGAACATGGGCCGATGCTTGCGGGCTTTTGAGGCCCGTTCCACCGCGCCCTTGCCCAGGATCGGTAACTGGCTGGCGGTCGAGGAGATAATAATGTCCGCTTCCACCAGGTGATCGGGCATGTCGGCCAGCGCGATGGCCTCGCCATCAAATTGTTCGGCCAGGGTCTGGGCGCGTTCCACGGTACGGTTGGCGACGATGATTTTCTTGATACCCTGTTCCTTGAGATGACGCGCCACCAGTTCAATGGTGTCGCCGGCGCCGATCAACATGGCGGTATGTTCTTCCAGGTGGGCAAAAATCTGCTTGGCCAGGTTGACCGCGGCAAAGGCTACCGACACCGGGCTGGCGCCAATGGCGGTATCCGTGCGAACCTGCTTGGCGACCGAGAAAGTATGCTGGAACAGGCGATTCAGTTGGCGGCCGATGGTGCCGGCTTCGCTGGCGGTAGCATAGGCATCCTTGATCTGTCCGAGGATTTGCGGCTCGCCCAGTACCAGTGAGTCCAGCCCGCTGGCGACCCGTAACAGGTGCTGCACGGCTTCGGTATCAGCATGGGTGTATATATAAGGTTCAATCTCGCTGGCTTTCAGGTTATGGTACTTGCGGAACCATTCTATGACAGCCTGGGCATCATCCGAGTCGACGCCACAGTACAATTCGGTACGGTTACAGGTGGAAACGATGGCAGCTTCATGGATATTGGCGCTATGCGTGAGCTCTTTCAGGGCCGCCTGCAATTTTTCCGGGACAAAAGCCACTTTCTCGCGGATTTCGACCGGGGCAGTTTTATGATTTATACCAAAGGCAAATAAAGTCACGTTGAACCTGAAAAAATTAATAATGTCTTAAAATAGCTGATTAACCCTTGAAATAGGGGACCATTAAGGCCAACTTCCTATTATACAAGGTAAAACGCACAAAAGTCGGTTATATTTAGACGACGATCTTAAATTAAAGTGGAGTCACGCAAGCTCCCGGATGTTGGAATGAAACGAATCTTCAGTATTTCTGTTATTGCCATTAGCTTATTTCAAGGGTGTACCACGCTGGACCACCCGGACAAGACAACGCCGGCGAAGGATAAACTGCCACAAACCACGCCGCAAGAGCAAAAACCGGGTGCCCAACAACCTGATAAACAGGCCAAAGTGGCAGCCGAGGCGCTACCGGCCATCGCCCAACCGATCGAACCCCCACCACAGCTGGACCCTGAAGTCCTCTACCGCCTGATGTCAGCGGAAATTGCCGGGCAACGCGGCCAGCTGGCACTGGCGGTGAAAAATTACCTGGTGGCCGCCGAATTGTCACAAGACATCAGTATTGCCGAGCGGGCAACGCGTATCGCCGTGTACGCACGTGATGATAACAGTTCGCTGCGCGCCGCGCGCATCTGGGTAAAGCTTGAGCCTGATAGCCTGGAAGCGCACCAGGTGCTGGCGGCATTGCTGGTGCGCAAGGGCGAGATCGACAAAGCCCAGCAACACCTGGAAAAACTGGTGCAGGCCAAAGGCAACGCCAACAACGGTTTCATGTTGATCAGTTCGTTGCTGAGCAAGGAAAAAGACAAGCGACTTGCGCTGGAATCCATGAAGAAACTGGTCAACAAGTACCAGGACAACCCGCAGGCGTTATATGCGCTGAGTCACCTGGCTTACGTGGTGGGCAGTTTTAACGAAGCGGAAAACAGCATCCTGAGAGTCATCAGCCTTGAACCTGCTTGGGGCAAGGCCAACCTGCTGTATGCGAATATCCTGACCCGCCTGGGCAAGGACGAGGTTGTGCCCGGCAAGCTGGAAGCGTTTTTACGCGACAACCCGAATGATGAGTCGGTACGGGTATACCTGGCGCGCAAGTATATCGATCTCAAGCAATACGAAAATGCTCGTGGGCATTTTCTCTACCTGTTAAAACAGAAGCCGGGTGACGTTGATGCGCTTTACGCGCTGGGCTTGCTGGCCACCCAGCTGAACCAGCTGGATGAAGCGGAGAGTTATTTTTTACGCTTGCTGGAGCTAAAGCGGCGTGAAAATGAAGCGTACTATCACCTGGGACAAATTGCCGAAAGCCGCGAGAAGTTTACCGCCGCCCGCCGCTGGTATAACAAGGTTGAAGAAGGTAATTATTACCTGGAAGCCAATATCCGTATTGCCAACCTGATTGCCCGTGAGGGTGACATTCTTGCGGCGCGTGAACACTTGCAAAATATTGCCCCGGACAATGCGCAAATGGAATTGCAACTGTACCTGGCGGAAGGTGAAATTCTGCGTGATGCCGGGCAGTACCTCGAGGCCGTGCAGTTATACTCGGATGCCCTCGAGCAGTTACCGGATAATATCGAGTTGCTCTACGCGCGCGCCTTAACCGCGGAGAAGTTCGATAATATTCACCAGACTATCCTGGACTTGAGCCGTATCGTCGAGCTTGAGCCTTCCCATACCCAGGCCCTGAATGCACTGGGCTATACGCTGGTTGACCAAACTGATCGCATCGAAGAAGGCTTTGAATATATCCGCAAGGCCTACGCGCGAAACCCGGGCGATGCCGCGATTATCGACAGCATGGGGTGGGCCTATTACCGCATGGGAAACCACCAGGAAGCGCTTAAATATTTACGCACCGCCTTTGAAAAACTCAGGGACGCGGAAATTGCCGCACACCTTGGTGAAGTTTTGTGGGTGCTGGGTGACGAAGAGCAGGCCCGGCAAATCTGGACCGAGGCTCTGCGTCAGACGCCTGGTAATAAAACCTTGCTCAACGTTATTGAACGTTTTAAAGAATGAAATACCTGTTCCTGCTAGCCATCCTGTTATTAACAGGGTGTGCATCCTTACCTGAACCTGTTACAGATAAACCGGTCGCGGTGCCTGATCCGCAAGCGGCCTGGCAGCAACGCCAGGCGAATCTCACTGGCCTGGAACACTGGCATTTACAAGGCCGTGTATCACTGCGCAGCGAAGAAGAATCATGGATCCTGAAAGTTGACTGGCAGCAGCAAAGTCAGAAAGTGTTTAAAATATTATTGTCAGGGCCCTTCAGTGGCATGTTGCAGCTATCGGGTGATGGCAGCAATGTCGAGTTAAACGATGGGGAACAAAGCCTGGTGGCACCGGATGCTGAAAGTTTATTGCTCGAGCATACCGGTATCCGCATGCCGGTCAACGGCCTGCGTTACTGGATGCTGGGTTTGCCGCAGCCTGATAAAAAAGTCAAAGACCTGAAGCTGGATGTCGCGGGACGCCTTGATTCGTTGCAACAGGATGAATGGCAGGTCAACATCCAGGGCTATCAGCGGCATGATGGTGAAATACTGCCGGTCAAGTTATTGATAAACAATCATCGCCTGAAAGTCAGGTTTATTATTGATCAGTGGGCATTGCAACCGGCACAACCGGTGAATAGCTAATTATGTCCACGGATGTCTCCCTGTCACGCAGGCAGACCCTGGCCCTGCTGGTGAAACTTATGCTGCTGGTCGCCCTGCTGGCCTTTGTCTGGATAATCATGGCCAGTTTCACTGTCAACACGCAGGATGCAGAACAAATACCCGATTATTATGTTGAGCTGGATGTCAGCACACTGCAACCTGGTGGCTTACGCAAAGAACGGCTTGGACATAAGGAA